>JALVEA010000458.1 GCA_027008665.1 Thiotrichaceae bacterium
AATAATCCAGCCAGCAGTTGTATAACCAAACTGTATTAAAGCTAATGCAAGCACGACCGTAATAGCTCCTATTAATTGACCAAATTTATGTGGCTGAATGTTATCTAAACGATAATCAGACTTAATAATTTTGAGTGGTTTAATAATCCATCGATAGAGGAGAGAAAAAGGACTAATTGATCTTACTGTCCCTGATAGCAAGAAAATACCTGCCAATATTATGAGAGGAATGATATTTTGTAATATTAAAGCGATACCTGAAATAATAATCGTTAATACTTGACCCATTTTTATTTCTGCGTGATCTACTTGATTGCTCATTATTTTCTTCCTTTGTCTATATCAAAGCATATACACTAATGCATTCATAAATAACCGTATATAGCTAAATTTGTATGAGTAAGATTCAAAAATGAATAGTTTAGATTGGGATGATTTTCGGTATTTTATTATTACCGCAGAAACAGGTAGTCTGACGTCTGCTGCAAAAAAGTTAGGATCAAACCAGCCAACCGTAGGGCGACATATTGATGCACTTGAAGCTGCGTTAGGTACAAAGTTATTTCAGCGTTCAGTAAAAGGCCTTATTCTTACAGAGGAAGGTGAGTTTGTTTTTGAACAGACGCAAGCAATGCAATCTTCAGTTTTAACGGTTCAAAGAAAAATACAGGGTGAGAAGCTAGAGTTTAGTGGCACAGTTCGTGTTGCATTGCCTGAAGGACTTTGTTTGGAAGTGTTGACACCTCTGCTACCTGATTTTTATCATCAATACCCCCATATAAATTTAATTCTAAATGTCTCATCAAATGTTGCCAATTTGACAAAAGGTGAAGCAGATATTGCGATTCGTTTATTTAGACCTAAAGATGCAAACCTTGTTGTTAAAAATTTGGGGCGTATGTTGTTAGGCTTATATTCGTCCTCAAATTACATCAAAAGATATGGTTCACCCGCTAATGAAAGTGAATTGAAAAATCATCGCATCATTAGTTATGGTGATCAGCTTTCCACTTTACCTGAAAATCAATGGTTAATAGAACATTCAAACCTATCCTCATGTGTTTTACGCAGTGACAATACAATAACACGTCTTAGAGCAACTATTTCGGGGGTTGGTATTTCTATACAGCCACATATATTTTGCCCAATAAACCCTGAATTAGTGCCAATATTTAAACAAGTTGATTTACCTTCACATAAGGTATGGATGGTATACCATAAAGATCTTCGACACTTAGGTCGAATACGTGCTGTTGTGGAATTTTTAACTACAGTTTTTCAGTTCCAATAAGAATTCATCTGTGTTGTGGTTACTTGGAATATATTAGTTCCTAAATAAATTATTTAAAAATAACGGTTTTAATATTATCAACAAATACTCGTCTTTCAATATGGTAGCGTACTGCTTTGGCGAGGGCGCTGTTTTCCATATCGCGTCCTAAAGCGGATAAATCTTCAGGTTGTTGGGTATGATCGACACGTTCGACTACTTGTTCGATAATAGGGCCTTCATCAAGATCACTGGTTACATAATGTGCGGTTGCACCGATTAATTTTACACCGCGTGCATGGGCTTGATGATAAGGGCGAGCGCCTTTAAACCCCGGTAGAAAGGAGTGGTGAATATTAATGCATCGACCTTGCAGGGCG
>JALVEA010000459.1 GCA_027008665.1 Thiotrichaceae bacterium
AAATCAAGAAATGATGCAGTTTTGGTTAACCTTTCATGCCAAACAAGAGCATAAAACGGTTCAAGAACTGGCTAAAATATTGGAACTGCCTTTTTAATAGCGGCTAACTTAGGTTTTAATCTTGCTTAAAGATCGAAGTATTTTGGTATTAGCAATAAACTCAATAGCTAGTGATATGCACGGGCTCACTTTGAGTAATGGCTTGAATATCCTGATTTATACAATTATATTGTCGCTAGATAGTGAGGTTAGGAACGCTCTTAAACGACTCAACCTACTAAAATACTAAATAAACAATTAAAATTAAAATGGAGAAAAAAATGCCTGAATATCGTTCTCGTACCACAACACATGGTCGAAATATGGCAGGTGCTCGTGCTTTATGGCGTGCCACTGGAATGAAAGATGGTGATTTTGATAAACCGATTATTGCAATTGCTAATTCTTTTACTCAGTTTGTACCCGGTCATGTGCATCTCAAAGATATGGGACAGTTGGTTGCAAGGGAGATTGAAAAAGCAGGTGGCGTAGCGAAAGAGTTTAATACCATTGCGGTTGATGATGGCATTGCAATGGGTCATGCGGGGATGCTTTATAGCTTGCCTTCGCGTGAGATTATCTCTGATTCGGTTGAATACATGGTCAATGCACATTGTGCTGATGCACTGGTTTGTATTTCTAACTGCGATAAAATCACACCGGGCATGTTAAATGCTGCCTTGCGTCTTAATATCCCTGTGATTTTTGTTTCAGGCGGGCCAATGGAATCAGGAAAAAGCATTATTGGGGAGCAAGTGGTGCATTTAGACCTTGTTGATGCCATGGTTTCCGCCGCAGATAATACAATATCGGATCAAGATGTGACGAAAATGGAGCGTTCTGCCTGTCCTACCTGTGGTTCTTGTTCAGGAATGTTTACCGCTAACTCTATGAATTGTCTTACTGAAGCTCTGGGTTTGGCATTGCCGGGCAATGGGTCTTTACTTGCGACTCATGCGGATCGTGAAGCCTTGTTTTTACGTGCGGGTCGTGAAATTGTAGACTTAGCAAAACGCTATTATGAGCAAGATGATGAGAGCGTTTTGCCACGTAATATTGCAACCTTTGAAGCCTTTGAAAATGCTATGTGCCTTGATATTACAATGGGCGGTTCAACTAATACCGTCTTGCATTTACTCGCCGCCGCGAATGAGGCAGAAGTTGATTTTACAATGGATGATATGGATCGTCTTTCACGTATCGTTCCTAATCTAAGCAAAGTCGCGCCTGCAACGCAGTTATTCCACATGGAAGATGTCCACCGTGCAGGGGGAATTATGCGGATTTTAGGTGAACTTGAACGCGGTGGACTCCTTAATACTGAATGCAAAACCGTTCATAGTGCCACCATCGGCGAAGCGATTGAGCAATGGGATATTCGTCGCACAAAGGACGAAGAAGTATTAACTTACTTTAAAGCAGGCCCCGGTAATGTGCCTACACAGACGGCCTTTAGCCAAAATAAACGCTGGGAGACTCTGGATACCGATGTGGAAAATGGCTGTATTCGTGATATTGAACACGCTTACTCCAGCGAAGGCGGTTTAGCGGTTCTCTATGGCAATATTGCCCTAGACGGTTGTATTGTAAAAACAGCAGGAGTGG
>JALVEA010000460.1 GCA_027008665.1 Thiotrichaceae bacterium
CAATCTTACTTGCCCTTTTGTCCCTGCTTGAATCATCTCAATCGTTGCGTAGAATAACTATGCGCCTCTTGAGATACTCCAATCAGGAACAAAAAATCAGCGTAATATCGGTAAATTCATTACTTGAAACTTCCTAAATTCCTCGCCTTACGTTCCCAAATAAATTTAGGAACGAGTGAAAAAACTATAATCAACAGTTTGCGAGACGGGTTTTTTAAACCCGTCTCGCTAGTTTACTTAAGCAACCAAGCGCTAAATTTCTCGCCTAACTCTGATCCATTATCTGCCCAAAATTCGGCACTGGCTTTAATCCCTTCATCCAAATGTGCTGATGGAAGCTGTGGTTTAACCGCTTCAGCAATCAAAGATTCAGATGATTTACGCGTTGGACCGTAGGCAACATCTTGCATACCTGCAAGTGGCTTTGTTTTAGTGGCAGCAAGAATAAACTTAATCGCTTCTTCTTTATTCTTAGAGCCTTTAGGAATCGCCCAGCCATCTAGGTCATAAATTTGCCCATCCCAAACAATATTGAAATCACTTTTATCTTTTTGAATAGCACTATAAATACGACCATTAGCTGACTGTACAATCACCGCTCCACCATCATTGAGTAATTGAGGTGCTTGTGACCATGAGTCAAACCAGACAATATCTTTTTTAATCGTATCGAGCTTAGCAAAGGCGCGTTTAACCCCTTTTTCTGTTCCTAATACTTTATAAATATCTTTAAGCGCAACACCATCTGCCATTAATGCCCATTCTAAATTAACCTGTGGTCTTTTTCTAAAGGCGCGTTTACCTGGAATTTTTTTGGTATCAAAAATATCAGCAACCGTTTTTGGCTTGGTTTTGATATCATTTTTATGCGCAAATATAACGGACCAAACAATATTACCTACCGCACATTCACTACTCAGAGCCGCTGGAATAAAATCATCTTTAGCTGCTTTTCCATCATCACCTTTAGGTAATCTATCTTGTGGAAAAACTTCTAGCATCCCTTCAGAACAGGCTCTTTCAACATCAATGTATTCAATATCTAAAACGTCCCATTTAACATTTTTAGACTCTACCTGCGCTTTAAGCTCAGCAACACCACCTGAATAATCTTCAAAGAGAATTTTTGTCCCTGACTCCTTCGCATAAGGGTCAATCATATGTTTTTTCTGTGCCGCACCATAAGCACCACCAAATGATACAACCGTTAATTCTCCCGCTACAATATTTGCAGACAGTAGTGAACTTGCCACTAATAAGCCTAGCTTTAATTTTTTCATTCTTTTACTTCTCCTTGAGTTATAAATTTGTCAATACTAAGAGACTCAGCAGAGTCTGGAAAGCTATCCTAGCTAATTTGCAAAGCACGACAATCTTTGGACAACCAGCCTAATGTTACGGCTTGTCCTTCTTCTAAATCATCAAATTTAAAAGAATTGGGTTGTTTAATAATAAACTCGGCACTCTCACCTAAAAATGTAATATAAATTCGTAGATGGTCACCGATATAAATAATTTGTTTAATCATTCCTGTAAAAATATTATCACAAGCAATATTATGTTTATCTGGGTTTAAGATCACTTTTTCAGGGCGAATAGATAAATACACCTCGGTATCGGAAGGGGTAAGATTGACAGCTAAGGCACTTACTGTATCATTTTCTGTTACCTTAACTTGCACGGTGCCATTATCCTGATGCGATATAATATGACCGTTTAAATAATTATTTTCACCAATAAACTCCGCCACAAACTTATTATCAGGGCGCTCATAAAGTGTTTTAGGATCAGATATTTGCTGGATAACACCCTGCTCAAAAACGGCAATACGATCAGACATAGTCAATGCTTCAGTTTGATCATGGGTGACATAGATAACAGTAAAACCTAGCATTTTATGCAGTTTTTTAATTTCATACTGCATTTGCTCACGTAAATTTTTATCCAATGCGCCTAAAGGTTCATCCATCAAAACTAATTGTGGCTCATAAACTAATGCCCTTGCTAATGCTACTCTTTGTTTTTGACCGCCTGAAAGTTGATTCGGATAACGATTAGCAAAACTTTGTAATTCAACCAAATCCAAATATTTATTCACTCTCGCTTTTTTATCCGCTTTCGGCATTTTGCGAAACTTGAGCGGATATGCTAGATTTTCGGCAATGGTCATATGAGGGAATAAAGCATAGTTTTGAAACACCATGCCAATATTACGTTTATGCGGGGTTGTGTGGCGAATGGCTTTGCCATTAACATAAATTTCACCACTGGTAATATCTTCAAAACCTGCCAACAACATCAAACAAGTTGTTTTACCTGAGCCAGAGGGACCTAGCATCGTCACAAATTCACCTTGTTTTATATCAAGATTTAGTGCTTTAACAACGAAAACTTTACCATCGTAACTTTTCTTTACTTGATCGAATTTAACACAGATATCGGACATATTTTATGCTTACATTTAGAATGATCTCTATACCCTAGTTTAGAAATTGCGATAAATCAATTTTTAAGGCTTTTTTATTTTCCTACGCATCATATAATAGAATCAACAAGTTTCACGCCAAACAGAAGCAAGCGGGTATAATTTATGTCAATTCAACCAACCCCTTATCTACTTGATAATCTATATTGGATTACAATTATCGCGGTCATAGTCTCCTCTGCCTCAGCAGTACTAAAAGCTGGCTTTAAACAGTTTGATTTATTTGGCGTTATTATTATTGCGATAGCCACAGGCTTAGGGGGTGGCTCTTTACGTGATATATTGCTAGATAGAGAGGTATTTTGGATAGCAGATCAGGTATTTTTTATCGCTTCACTATTGAGTGCTGTTTTTATTTTTATCCTATCCCGCTTTATTAGAATATCCTCAAAACTCTTTCTGATCCCTGATGCAGCAGGTTTAGCCACTTTTGCAATAGCAGGCACTTTAGTTGCCTTAATGCTTGATACACCTTGGCTAGTAGCAAGTTTTATGGGGGTGATGACAGGAACAATGGGCGGAATTTTTAGAGATATTTTATGTAATGAGACACCTGTAGTTTTTAAAAGCCCTCTCTATGCGACCGTGTCATGGGCGGGTTCACTGCTTTATATTTATCTATTGTATAGAGAGGTCGACTTGACCATTGCTACCATTATGGTTGGATTACTAATTTTTACTTCACGCTTATTAGCGATTAAATATAGGCTAAGTTTGCCCAAGTTTAAACGCAAAGATTAGGGGTCATTACTTTCGCAATCTTAATGCATTAAATACCACAATCAATGAGCTAAATGACATACCAAGGGCAGCCATCCACGGTGCAAGCATGGCGGTAGCAGCTAACGGTATAGCAAGTAGATTATAAGCAATTGCCCATATAAAATTTTGTTTAATAATGCGTTGCATTTCTCTAGCTGTTTTAATCGCCTCAGGTAGCAGAGTTAGTTTTTCTGATAGCAGTATCATATCGGCACTAACTTGAGCTAATTGTGAACCTTCACCCATTGCGACAGACACTTGCGCTCCTGCAAGGACAGGCGCATCGTTTACGCCATCGCCTATCATGGCGACGATTTCACCTTGTTGCTGACTTTTTTGCAAATATTCTAGTTTTTGCGCTGGTAATAATTCACCTATTGCCTGCTCTATACAGAGTGTTATCGCAATATTATCAACCACATTTTGTTTATCACCGCTCAAAAGGGTAATATTAATTCCCATATTTTTTAGTTCACAGATTGCCTCTGTTGCCTCGGCTCTTATTTTATCTTCTAATTTAAAGATTGCTAACCATTGTGAATTTTTATTGGATTGTTTGCCTAAATAAATATAACTACTGCCCTGCCCTTTGATACTATCCTCAATTCCACTTTCTAATGTTAATTCTCCTGCTATTTCGCTGACATAGCTCTCTGTTCCAATACGGTATAATGTATTTTCAAAGTATCCTTCAATCCCTTTGCCCGATTCTGCTTTTATTTTTTTAAAATGGATAATCTGATCAATATCAGACAGTAATGCCTTAGCAATGGGATGTTCTGATGCCGTTTCCAAACCTGCCGCTAATTGCTGACACTGCTCTATTGATAATTCTCCTAATGGTTGCACTTCACTAACCACTAGATTGCCGTGGGTTAATGTGCCTGTTTTATCAAAGAAAATATGACTGACTTTTGCCAAGGTTTCTAGCGCATGACCACGTGTAGTGAGTATTCCTTTTTCAGTTAAGACCCCTGTTGCCGTGGTTAATGCAGCAGGAGTTGCGAGAGATAAAGCACAGGGACAGGTAACAACTAAAACAGAAAGCATAACCCAAAATGCATTAGTAGGTTCATAAAACCACCAAAAACCAAAAACACCAAGGGCAATAATTAACATCACACCGACAAACCATGCCGCAAAAAGATCTGCAAAACGGGCTAGGCTTGGTTTTTCACTTTGAGCGCGTTCTAACAGGCGCACAATGGAAGATAAAACGGTACTATCTCCCAGTTTATCCACCCGCATAGTAAAAGGACTTTCAATATTATGCGTTCCACCTGTGACGAAATCATTTATTTTTTTACTAACAGGAAGACTTTCACCTGTTAATAAGGATTCATTAACACTGCTTTGACCTTCTATGACAACCCCATCAGCAGGAATAATTTCACCAGGTTTTACCAATAATCTATCTCCAAGTTCTAATTCATTCACTGCAACCAGTGTATATTGATTGCCTTCAATTTTAGTTGCAGTCACAGGGGTTAAGCGAATCAGTTCATCTGCAACTTGCCCTGATTTATGCCGTGCACCCATTTCCAAAAAACGCCCAACCAGCAAGAAAAAGGTAAACATGGCAACCGAATCAAAATAAACCTCACCTGTTTGGGTCACGGTTGCCCAGATACTAGCAAAATAAGCAGTTGCAATAGCAATGGCAACAGGAACATCCATGCCTAATTGTCGGCGCTTTAAGTCTCTCCATGCGGAGATAAAGAAAATACGTGCAGAATAGAATACGACAGGGGTTAAAATCAGCAAACTCATCCAACGCAATAACTGGGTCATATTGCTATTCATATCAGAATCCGCACCAATATAAAGTGCAATCGCAACCATCATTGCTTGCATCATTCCCACACCCGCAACCGCTATACGACGTAATGCTTTTGATTTTTCTTCTTTTTGCAGTGTCTCCATACGCCCAGCATCAAAAGGATGGGCATGATAGCCAATATTGCTTATTTCTTTAAGGATTTCACTCAGCTGGATTTTGTTATTATCCCATTTCAAACTGGCACGATGGGTACTGTAATTAATACGAAATTCAACAACCCCTTCAAGTTGTTTAATATGATGCTCATTTAACCAGACACAGGCAGCACAAACAATGCCTTCAAGAATCAGGGAAGCCTCACGCATTGCTACACTAGAGTTATTATCTATCTGATGAACAAAGGATTTTTGCAAATCGTCATTATCATAAACAGTTAATTGACGTAATTCCTCAGGAACTAAATCTTCCACTTTATTTGATTTATCAGTACGAAAATTATAGAAATTTTCCAACTTGTTTTCAACAATGGCTTTAGCGACTGATTCACAGCCAATACAGCACATAGCACGCGCTTTATTATTGATAATAACAGAATGATTAAAGCCTTGAGGGATAGGGAGACCACAGTGGAAACATTCTTTCATAATAGATATTTCCTTATTAAATTTCATTTTGGTGACTGAAAAGCTGAAGCTTTCACTCCTGTTATTGCCTGTTATTAGGAAATTATTTATCTGAAAAGCGATAGAGCAACAAAATAATATTATTTTCTCTCAGGCTTAACTTCAATCTGTCCTTTAATAACATGCACATCATCACCTTTTGTAACGGTTACCAATATTGACCACTCCCCATAAAGGGGTAGTGTAATATCTTTAGCATAGACACCTTCACTTGTTTCAGGTAATTCTAGATGCATATCTTTATCAGTATCCGCAGTACTCAAAAGTGCCAAAGTAACTTTCGCCTCTGTAATCGCGTTTCCCACTTTATCCGTTGCTTTTATAACAAAAGGCTTACTCACATTACGTAAAGGCAAGGTGTCCCAGCCACCTGTAATTTTCCAACCACGTTGCTTTTGTTTAGCTAACTGCTTTTGATAGTCATTGTATTGATTTTCTTTCTCACGAAAATCCTGCATCACAATACCAGGTTTATAAGCAGAGGCTTTGGTGATTAAATTTGCTTCTTGAAGCGTCAGTAGCAAAAAGAAAGTGACAATTAATGCAGGTGCCCAGTGAAACCAACCGCCTTGTGTTTCTTCTCCTTCTAGTCTCATACGTGTTGAACGTACATTAGTTACAATCCCTAGACCGTAACCTGTCATGGTGTAAAAGACAAAATGGATCGCAAAAGTATCAATCCCAGGCCAAAATAAATAGGCGAGAGGAAAATACAATAGCCACATAGCCATAATAGTAACAAAGGCTGCTTTTTTACCCTCCCACTTTAAAGCAAGATAGAAGCTAAAAAATAAAATAAAGGCTAACAGCGTTCCTAAACCTAACGTGTAAAGCAAACTAATATTATTCATATATCAACAAACTCAAAAAACTAACGGGTAATAAACTGCGAATCAATAAAAACGGTTTCTTTTAAATCACCCTCAACTGGCACAATTTTAAAGCGGAAAGGTATATTTTGCTGTACATTTTTTTCATTAGGATGCCGTAATACTTTAACAAATAATCTTAATGCTCCATCAGCTTTTACCTTAATAGTTTCAATTTGCCCCAAACTAATTTCTGCGCCTTCAAGATTTTCTAATGATAATTCTAACTTGGCAGGCTTTCTGGTTTTATTAATAAAGCTGAAATGATAGGAATTTTTTATTCTTCCATCACCCATAGTAACAAA
>JALVEA010000461.1 GCA_027008665.1 Thiotrichaceae bacterium
TTTTGCATAGGCAATTGTTCCACGCAGATTAGATTTCACAGGCTCATTAATCACAGGATCATTAGCCGGAATCGCAGGCAGAGGCACTTCACCTTTATAGGTAAACCCCCCGCCTTGAATGACAAAATCAGCAACCGAACGATGAATAATACTATCGTCATAAGCCTTAGCATTCACATAAGCAAGAAAGTTTTCTACTGATTTAGGCGTTGCTTCATCAAATAACTTAACCTCAAAATTACCCATATTGGTTTCAAATTGAACCGTCGTTGCAAAGGTAGAAAAACTCAATAATAACCCCATAACTGCAACCATATAGATAGTGATATTTTTACAAAATTTCATTTTTCTTACCTTTTCAAATTTAACAAATAATAAGCAATTAAATCTTAAGAAGACGATTGTTCCATAATTTTAATTGCCTCAATAAACTCACCAATATCATTGAAACTATGGTATACCGAGGCAAAACGAATATAGGCGACATCATCTAGCTCGCGCAGGGCATCCATCACCCGCTCTCCAATCCATTTAGAGTTAACTTCACGTCTACCACTACTAAGAATCCTTTTCTTAATACCAATAATCGCAGTGCCAATCGCATCATTACTCACAGGGCGTTTTTCCAAAGCACGTAACATACCTCCCCGTAATTTATGATCACTAAAAGGCTCTCTAACATTATCCGACTTTTTTACTATCGGCATATTAAACTCTGCCGTTTCATAGGTTGTAAAACGCTCTCCACAAGAAGCACAATTACGTCGTCGTCGTACTTGATCACCATCTGAAGCAAGGCGTGAATCAATAACACGCGTCGTCTTAACACCACAAAAGGGACAATGCATTACAGTAACTCTCTGAAATTTAGAAACAAACAGCGAAGATTAAAAATTAAATCCTCAGCTACCGAAGAAGCATAACATATATGCCATTATAGATACTATCTATAGCCTCAACTGATTGAAAATAGATCATATTATCGTTTGGGAAGTTTCAAATAATGAATCTACCCATATTATTTGTTACTTGGAACTTCCTTAGTCTTTATAAACAGGTAAACGTGCACAGATTTTAGTTACCTTCGCTTTCACTGCTGCACTGACTTCTTCATTTTCAATATCATCAAGAATGTCACAAATCCAACCTGCTAAAGCAATTGAATCTTCCTCATTAAAACCACGGGTTGTCATTGCAGGAGAACCGATTCTTAAACCACTGGTCACAAAAGGAGATTGCGGATCATTTGGAACTGAATTTTTATTCACCGTAATATGTGCATTACCTAAAGCCGCATCTGCTTGTTTACCTGTTAAACCTTTGTCAATTAAATCTAATAAAAACAGGTGATTATCTGTACCACCTGAGACAATATTATAACCGCGCTCTATCATGGTATTTGCCATTGCCTGTGCATTAACCACCACTTGTTGCTGATAAATTTTATACTCAGGTTCCATTGCTTCTTTAAAGGCAACCGCCTTTGCTGCAATTATATGCATTAGAGGTCCGCCCTGCGTT
The DNA here is from genome assembly GCA_027008665.1 of Thiotrichaceae bacterium. Classification (GTDB taxonomy): domain Bacteria; phylum Pseudomonadota; class Gammaproteobacteria; order Thiotrichales; family Thiotrichaceae; genus JAGLBW01. Next base: position 1,522 of record JALVEA010000461.1, read on the forward strand.
CCCGGAAAAACCACTGAATTTAGCTTTTTCTCAATATCAGGATTAGCTTTTGCTAAAATAATACCACCACGAGGTCCGCGCAATGTCTTATGTGTAGTAGAGGTGGTTACATCCG
>JALVEA010000462.1 GCA_027008665.1 Thiotrichaceae bacterium
ATTCGTAGGAACAATAGGTCTTCCTCCTGTAGAGATGACAATATGATCCGCGGTATACTGTTCTCCATCGACTTCTAATGTTTTATTATCAATAAATTTTGCAAAACCTTCGATCACCTCTACTTTAGATTCCGCTAAATAATCATGATACCAATCGATAATACCACCAATAAAATTCTCTCTTTTGGCAACCAGTTTTTTCCAATTTAAATCACCAATACTCAAATCAAAACCATAATCTTGAGCATCATGCAAAGCATGTGCAACCGATGCGCCATACCACATCACTTTTTTAGGTACACAGCCAAGATTGACACAAGTCCCCCCTAATTCGCTTGCTTCAATAACCGCTGTTTTTGCACCATAAGCTGCTGCTCTTTCTGCGATTGACAACCCACCACTACCTGCACCAATTGCAATAATGTCAAAGTGATTACTCATATTTTTTTCCTGTTTTCATAAAATTAGTGGCAAGAAACCTCCTCTTTAGCTGAGGGGGTGAATTGCCACGTTTAACTTTGCTTTTCTTGTGACTCAATGCTTACATATAAATTATGCCTAATCACCTATTCAGTCCGAGGCGAAGACCTATCTTGAATCTCACAATTCAAACCCCTGTGTCTTTAGCTAAGGGGTAGTTGCCTTCGAATCAAACCATTCTTCTAGATCGCTTGAACCACCTACTAGGTCGCCATCAATAAAAATTTGGGGAACCATACTGCTTGCTGAAATGGCACGCAAGGTTAAATCGGTATAATCTTTACCTAATGCTAATTCTTCAAATACCACCCCTTCTGCCTTTAGTTTTTCTTTTGCTTTAGCACAAAATGGGCAACCTGCACGCGTAAAAATAGTTGCATTGAGTGGACGTTTAGCATTAGGCGCAATATATTCTAACATTGTATCGGCATCAGAGACCTCAAACGGGTCACCTGGCTTATTTGGCTCAATAAACATTTTGTCAATAATGCCATTTTTAACCAACATAGAATAGCGCCATGAACGTTTGCCAAAACCAAGATCATTCTTATCAACCAGTAGACCCATTGCTTCAGTAAATTCACCATTGCCATCAGGTATAAAACGAATATTATCTGCATTTTGATCTTTTGCCCATGCATTCATTACGAAAGTATCATTAACGGAGATGCAGATAATATCATCTACTCCATTCTCTGTCAGAGTCGAATAAAGTTGATTAAAACGAGGCACATGAGCAGAGGAGCAAGTAGGGGTATACGCACCCGGTAAAGAAAAAACAATGACTGTTTTGCCATCAAATAACTCACTGCTATTTACATCGAGCCAATCATTGTTTGTATAAGTATGAAATGTAACCGCTGGCACAGATTGACCTTCTTTGTTTTCAAACATAATGTTTTCCTTTTATTATTTAAGAGGAGCACAGTGTATGTAAATTTTAATTTTCTGTAAAACAGATTGTTTCTATTGTTATGTTCTATAAAATAGAAGTATGAAATTACCCACTATCAAACAATTACAGTATTTCATTGCACTTGAAAAACATCAACATTTTGCTAATGCAGCTAAACAATGTTTTGTATCGCAATCAGCTTTTAGCACCGCTATTAAGGAATTAGAGTTACATCTAGGAATACAACTCGTTGATCGAACGAATAAAAGCGTCACTATCACTCAGACAGGTCGTGATATCGCAAATCAAGCAAGATTATGTATTAAAGAAATAGAATACCTTGCAGATATTGCTCATAGTTATCAACAACCTTTAACGGGAAAACTAAGCCTTGGGATAATACCAACGATTGCTCCTTTTCTCTTACCAGAGCTTCTTCCTGCTCTTCGCCTAAAATATCCAAATTTACGCTTATATCTTCGTGAGGAAACAACTCAGGCTATACATCGATATTTGCTCTCAGGTGAACTGGATCTTATTGTAATTGCATTGCCCTATACTTTAAGTAATGTCGAAGTGATGCCATTGTTTAAGGATAATTTTTTACTGGCTTGTAATAAAAATACCAAACTACTCCAACCACAACAATACGATATTAATACACTTCCAGCCGAGAGTATTTTACTGCTTGAGGATGGACATTGCCTACGCGATCACGCTTTATCTGCTTGTAAAATTAAAAATCAGGAAGCAGTGAGTCGTTTTTCTGCTAGTAGCTTATTAACACTAATTGGAATGGTTGATTCTGATATTGGTATCACCTATTTAACCGCTATGTCGCAACACTCAACCTTACTAAAAAATACAAATGTTATGACCCATCCATTAGAGAGTGATAGTTTTAGGGAAATCGGTTTAGGCTGGAGAAAAGGAAGCGCTCGTGCTGATGAATTTAGATTACTAGGTCAGTTGATTAAGGGATTATCTTGCAATAAAGGCTGAGAGTTTAATCCCCTCAACCTTTAAATATAAATATTAGTAGCTAGGTTCGTTGCCTTGCTTCCATTTAATGCCACAACCTAATGAAGCTAATTGTGGCTCAGGCGCTGGCTGATTTGCTAATAGAGCATCAACAGCTGCAATCATATCTTTTCCTGTGACAGGGATATCATTTCCTGGACGAGCTCCATCAAACTGTCCTCTATAATACAGCTCATGATTTGCATCAAATAAATAAAAATCAGGAGTACAAGCTGCTTGATAGGCTTGAGCGACTTCCTGCGTTTCGTCATAAAGATAAGGAAAAGAATAATGATACTTATCCACATCTTCAATCATTTTTTCAGGGGAATCGGCAGGATAATTCGCAACATCATTGGCATTAATAGCGACTACTGCTAAACCTTTTTGCATTGCTTCTGTTGCAAAACGAGAGAATACTTCTTTCATTTGTATAACATACGGACAGTGATTACAAATAAATGCGACTAAAATCGGTTTGGAAGTAAAGTCTTCTAAAGAGACTATTTTTCCTGTTGTTGGTTCTAATAACGAAAAAGAAGGTGCTTTTGTTCCTAGTTCTATCATTACTGATGGTGTTTTTGCCATTTTATATTTTCCTTTTTTATCTTCCAAGCACAGCGCGAATATCAGCATCAGAAATCCCTGACTGTGCAACATTTATTCTCCGTGGAATATTTTGTGGTCTACGATTTCTCGTATATCTTCTAGAAGGAGCAATAGATAACTCTCGCATTAAACGTTGATAATTTGCTCCAGCATTATTATTTGTAGCATAACGTCGAGGTGCTATTAAACGATTGTTTTTTGTGTATCTATAATGCCCTGTGATACGAAACTTAAATAGAATATCCCCCATTTCAGGTCCATTTGCAATATTATGTACAATCATATGACGACGAGGATCTGCTTTAGAACGTTGCTCAACAACAACCCCAATGTGTGGCAAATTAGGTCCTACCATCCAAGTGACTAAGTCGCCTGGTTTATAATCAGTAGGGTTATGCGTAATAGGTAGCTGTGCACCATGACGACGGAAGAAGGCTTGTAAATTATACACACGACGATGATCTATATTTTTATCAGGAGCTGACAATCCCCACTTTCTTATATTGGGATAATCATAAAACCCTCCATTTACCATATCTTCATGCACTTCTTTTTGTAAATCGATTCCTAAGCGACGGTATGAACGAATCACCACATCGGTACAGACGCCTATATTACTTGGCACATCACCCCAAGGATATTTTATATTAACATATCGCCCATCGTATCGAACCCGTTGACGAGTTCTTGCTACAGCAGCATTTGATAATGCTTTTGCAAAAGAATTATTTCGTCGAATAGGAGGATAACGAGGTGTTATTCGTCTTACATAAGGTCTTCTGTAGTTAGATTTTTTTCTAGCAACATATTTTCGGTAATTGTTTCTTCTCTGAGGTCTGTACTTTTTCCTATTGTTGGCTAAATTGCGTCTTTTATAATTTGATGAGGCACGACGTTGAATAGGTTTTCTTCTCACATAACGACGCGGGTTAATTTTTTTTATATTTCTAACTTTACTAACTTTCAAAACAGGCTTGGGCTTGGGCTTGGGCTTCGGCTTGGGTTTAGATTGACTTACCTTTTTTTTCTTTATCTTAGCACGCTTCACAATCTGCTGATTGGTTTTACTATTGCTCAGTAACTGATTATTTTCAGGCTTCACATTATTGCTTGAACATGCTGTGAGTAACAAGCTCATTACAGCGGCGAAAAAATATAATGAAAATTTCATTTGCATACTTTAGTCCTTATCCCCTTTACCATCTTTTATGGTTTTCCCACCTTTCCTCTAGAAAGGTGAATAAGGCTTTATTTTACCGCACTTTTAAAAAAAATACTAATACCCTCATAGGCTTATTTATACATCGAGATTTGAAACGGAAAGCGCATTTTTCTCAATAAATTCTCTACGCGGCTCTACTAAATCCCCCATCAAAGTTGAAAAAACTTCATCTGCTTGATAAGCATCTTGAATAGTTACTTGAAGCATCCGTCTGGTCTCTGGATCCATTGTAGTTTCCCATAGTTGATCTGGATTCATTTCACCTAAGCCTTTGTAACGCTGAATACTCAATCCTCTTTGAGCTTCCTTCATTAACCATTGCATTACTTCATCAAAACGCTCTACTGCTTGTTTTCTTTCACCACGTTGTATCCAAGAATCCTTCGTTAGTAGATTATCTAATTTTTTATTAATCTTTACCAAAGCTTGTAACTCTGGCGACATAAAAAGATCCTGAGTATACAATTGTTCATTATCAACTCCATGAAGATGAATAATAACTTCTAAACCCCATCCCTCTGCAGAATCACTTTTCAATTTTGACTGATAGTTCCGAGTACCATTGAATTTATTGTTTAATAATTCACACGCATTTTCTAACCATTGCCCTACATTAATGGCTGTAAAATCATCTGAAAAGCCCATCGGAGTAAAGAGTAAAGCTTCCAATATTTCAGCATCATAACGCAATGATAAACGTTGAATCATTGCTTTTACACGCAGAAACTGACCAGATAAATCAGCTAATGCTTCACCTTGTATAGCGGGTGTTTCTTGGTTTAAATAAAGCATGGAGTTTTCCATTGCAAGATTAAGCAGATATTCCTCTCTTTCAGCTTCATCTTTTAGATAACGCTCTTGCTTTCCTTTTTTAACTTTGTACAGTGGTGGCTGTGCTATATAGACATGACCTCTTTCAATTAATTCTTTCATTTGTCGGTAAAAGAAGGTTAGTAATAAAGTGCGAATATGTGAGCCATCAACATCAGCATCCGTCATAATGATAATACGATGATAACGTAACTTATCAGGATTGAATTCTTCAAGCCCTATTCCACAACCTAATGCTGTTATAAGCGTACCGACCTCTGCTGAACTTAGCATTTTATCAAATCGTGCTTTTTCTACATTTAAAATTTTACCTTTCAAAGGCAATATAGCCTGCGTTTTTCTTGCTCGTCCTTGCTTGGCAGAGCCTCCTGCTGAATCACCCTCCACAAGATATATTTCACACAATGCTGGATCTTTCTCCTGACAATCTGCTAACTTTCCTGGTAAACCTGCAATATCTAATGCACCTTTACGTCGAGTCATTTCACGCGCTTTGCGTGCAGCTTCGCGCGCACGACATGCCTCTACAACTTTACTTGAGATGATTTTTGCTTCTGTTGGGCTTTCCAATAAAAATTCACTGAGACGCTCAGAAATTGCAGACTCAACAATACCGCGTATTTCTGATGAAACAAGCTTGTCTTTTGTTTGAGAAGAAAACTTAGGATCAGGGACTTTTACGGAAACAACGGCTGTTAATCCTTCTCTGACATCATCACCTGTTGGTGAAACCTTTTCTCTTTTGGCAACCCCTTCTCTATCAATATATTGGTTCATCGTTCTCGTTAGCGCTGTACGAAAACCTGATAAATGCGTTCCTCCATCCCGCTGTGGGATATTGTTAGTAAAGCATATAATATTTTCACGATAAGAATCATTCCATTGCAAAGCAACTTCAACGCCGACATCTTCTTTATCAGTTAAAATATAAACAACATTCTCATGCAAGGCTGTTTTCTTTTTATTTAAATACTCTACAAAAGACCGAATTCCCCCTTCATATTCAAAAATAATTTGTTCACCTTCACCACGCTCATCCACTAAATTTATTTTCACACCTGAATTTAAGAATGATAATTCACGCAATCGTTTGGCTAATATATCAAAACTATACTCCGTCATCGCAAAGGTAGTTTTACTAGGAAGAAAGCGTATTTCTGTACCAGTGGAGTTTGTATCTCCAATCACTTTTAATTCAGAGGTAGGAGTCCCATTAGAGTAAGTTTGTTGGTGTATTTTTCCATCACGATGAATCGTTAATTTTAAATATTCTGACAGAGCATTAACAACAGACACGCCCACACCATGTAAACCACCTGAAACTTTATAGGAATTATCATCAAACTTACCACCTGCATGTAAAACCGTCATAATAACTTCTGCAGCTGAAACCCCTTCACCTTTATGCATATCAACGGGTATACCACGCCCATCATCTGATACTGATACTGAACCATCAGATTTTAAAACAACCTTTATCTCAGAACAATATCCAGCAAGTGCCTCATCAATAGAGTTATCAACCACTTCGAAGACCATGTGGTGCAAACCAGTGCCATCATCAGTATCACCAATATACATTCCTGGACGCTTTTTTACCGCTTCCAAACCTTTTAGTACTTTAATATTACTAGAGTCGTAAACTTGTTCTTCTGACATACCATTAATCCTTTTGAATATCTCTTGAGTGTAACATTTTTTACTTAAGAATGAGCACTTAATAACTCACCAAGCTTTTAAGTGTTTCACCATGTTTCACGTGAAACATCATTTATATTCTGAATT
>JALVEA010000463.1 GCA_027008665.1 Thiotrichaceae bacterium
CATTGCAATCAACACAATACCAGTTAATGCGAGGGCTAAAGCGAGCCACTGTGTCGTTTTTAGCGATTCTTTAAACAAAAAAATAGCAAAAATAATACTAAAGAAAACCTGCGTTTGTAGCATTAAAGAAGCGAGACCAGCAGAAATATCACTACGCATGGCATAGTACATTAAACCAAATTGCCCAAAACCAATTAATACACCATAAGTAGCAATGAGCGACCAAGAAGCTTTTGGCTTAGGAAAAAAGAAAACCAAGGGAAAGGCAACTAAAAAGAAACGAAGCGTTGCGAATAAAAAAGGAGGTAGCTCATCTAAGCCATATTTAATAAAAACAAAATTTGTTCCCCAGATAAAGGTGATAAGGAAAGCTAATAATTGATGTGTTTTGCTCATTGTTTTTATCAGTAGAGTGTGAATCAGATTATCCCATCATATAGAGATAATCCGATTGAACCGTCTAATCTATAGAGTCACACGCCATTATGTTGTGGATGTTCACGCTCTATATCAATCGCTAATTTATTGAGTGCATCTAAATAGGCTTTTGCGGAGGCTAATATAATATCAGTATCCGTTCCTTTACCATAAACCAAGCGACCATTTTTTTCTAAGCGCACATTGACTTCACCTTGAGAATCAGTGCCATTGGTTACATTATTAACAGAATAAAGCTCTAAAACACCCGCTTCTGGAATGATTGATTTAATCGCAGAATAGACAGCATCAACAGAACCACCGCCATCGGCCTCGCCTGTGACTTCTTTACCATTAATTTTAATGACCACTTTGGCATGAGGTATTTCACCTGTTTCAGAGCAGACCCATGAGGAGACTAATTGATAAGTGAGGTCGTCACTTACAGCGTGTGATTGATTGGCAATTACCATTAAATCTTCATCATAAATTTCATGTTTAAGATCAGCTAGGTTTTTAAAACGATCAAAGGCAGCATTCAATGCTGTTTCAGTATCAAATTCAATTCCAATTTCCTTTAAACGTGCCTTTACTGCTGCACGTCCTGAGTGTTTGCCTAAGATTAATTTATTATCAGACCAACCAACATCTTGAGCGCGCATAATTTCGTAAGTTTCGCGTGATTTTAAAATGCCGTCTTGATGGATTCCAGATTCATGTGCAAAGGCATTCTTGCCCACAATGGCTTTATTCGGTTGTACAGGGAAACCTGTTATTGATGACACCAGATGCGATGCAGGAACAATAAGGCGTGTGTCGATATTGGTATCACAAGCAAACACATCTTGACGGGTTCTAACTGCCATTACGACTTCTTCTAGGGAGGCATTGCCTGCTCTCTCCCCTAAACCATTGATGGTACATTCAACTTGACGTGCGCCATTTAATACCGCAGTCAGTGAATTGCCAACAGCCAAGCCTAAATCATTATGACAGTGAACGGAGAAGATTGCTTTATCAGCATTAGGAACTCGTTCAATCAATTGGCGTATGGTTTCGCCGAATTGGTGTGGAATATTGTAACCGACAGTATCAGGTATATTAATGGTAGAGGCTCCTGCATCAATAACGGCTTCAACGATACGGCATAAAAAATCTAATTCAGAACGCCCCGCATCTTCGGCAGAAAATTCTACATCGTCGGTAAATTGA
>JALVEA010000464.1 GCA_027008665.1 Thiotrichaceae bacterium
AGTGAGGCAGGGTGTGGCGAAAGAAGTCAACCTGCGTAAGCAGTTAGCTTGTTGTAGATCCAACCGCCGAATACAGAAAACCGTATGTTCGGTGGTGTGGGAGGGATAATGGACGCAATTCCATTGTCCCGACCCGATTAACTATAACCCCTATAAGGTCTTGAAGAAAAATATTTTATAAAATTGGTGGTAAAAACCCCCTTGGTCTTTCGTTGAGGAGTAGTTAATGGTTGTTTACAAAGAAATTACGAAATAGTGCTTGAATTATGCGTCTCAATCGCAATACTTGGAATGAGTTCATACCTAATAAATTAAAAGGAGAAAAATCAAAGTGAGTATAGTTCATTTAAGTGATAGTTCATTTGAAAGAGATGTTTTAAATAATAGCCTGCCTGTTTTAGTTGATTATTGGGCAGAATGGTGTGGTCCTTGTAAGTCAATTGCACCTATTTTGGAAGAAATTGCAACAGAGTATGCTGATAAGGTAGTGATTGCTAAGTTAAATATTGATGATAATAGCGTCACGCCACCGAAATATGGTATTCGTGGTATTCCAACATTGATGTTATTTAAAAATGGTGATGTAGAAGCGACTAAAGTAGGGGCTTTAAATAAGTCTCAACTTATGGCTTTTTTGGATCAAAATATTTAGTTTTCTGCTACAACATTAGGCTATTCCAAGGACCGTTGGCAGGTAAATGATATTATCTGCTAATTTGTATTGTCGGAAAAATACCACAAATCCAGCGTTAGCATCTGCTGGACTAATACGAAATCACATGCTATCGTTAGTCTTAATCACAGACCTAGAACGTTCAATGAACGTGTTCATTTTGTCATTTCTGGCAATGAATTATCAAAACACCGCTGATATAGGAATCCTATCGTTGGATTTTTTCTATTACTGCTTATCTCTCTTTAAAAATGCAACTGCGTCCCAACTCAATGAATCTTACTGAATTAAAGAATAAATCTCCTTCACAAATATTAGAAATTGCTAAAGAATCTGGTGTGAAAGGAATGTCACGCGCTCGAAAACAAGATGTTATCTTTGCGATCCTTAAAGTATTAGCGAAAAAGGGGGAAGATATTTATGGTGATGGCACCTTAGAAATTCTTCAAGATGGCTTTGGCTTTTTACGCTCAGCAGGCAGTAACTATGTTGCAGGGGCTGATGATATTTATGTTTCTCCTAGCCAAATTCGTCGTTTTGGTTTGCGTACAGGTGACACAATTTCAGGAAAAATACGTACCCCGCGTGATAATGAACGTTATTTTGCCTTATTAAAAGTTGATCTAATTAATTTAGAAGCACCAGATAATGCACGCAATAAAATTCTATTTGAAAATTTAACCCCCTTACACCCTGATGAACGTATGCGAATGGAGCGTGGTAATGGTAGTACGGAAGATATTACCGCGCGGATAATTGATATTGTTGCACCATTAGGTAAAGGGCAACGGGGGCTTATTATCGCACCGCCTAAAGCGGGTAAGACTATGATGTTGCAAAATATAGCCCAGAGTATTGCAACAAATCATCCTGACTCCTATCTTATTGTTTTGCTTATTGATGAACGTCCAGAGGAAGTGACTGAAATGTCACGTATGGTAAAAGGTGAGGTG
>JALVEA010000465.1 GCA_027008665.1 Thiotrichaceae bacterium
GGCGGTTAAATTACTCCCTAAGGAAAATCAATATGCTCATTATTTGCTGGATGCCAAAATGAAATCCGCCCCCGATATTGCACAAGCGGTGGTAAAAAAAGGCGATAAATTATATGGCTTGCAAGAGGAAGTGCGTAATTTAGAGACCTTATTTGCCGAGGTCAATACAGGTACTGAGGTCGATAAGATCGTTAATAATAAAAATATTGCGACTAAAAAGGAGGCTGCTTAAATGAAATCTATTTTGAATGTTTTTAACAAAGAATTTAATGCTTTCTTTGCATCACCTGCCGCTTGGTTGTTTCTGGGTGGCTTTTTAATTGTTAATCTATTTATCTTATTTTGGGCAGAGGCTTTTTTTGCACGCAATATCGCAGATATGAAGCCTTTATTTCAGTGGATGCCTATTTTATTGATTTTTCTAGTCGCTGCTTTGACCATGCGGAGTTGGTCGGAAGAACGGCGTTCAGGTACATTAGAAAATCTACTCACTGCACCCATCTCCCCCTTGCAATTAGTATTAGGTAAGTTTTTAGCCAGTTTAGCCTTGGTTGCATTGGCTTTAATGCTTACTTTGCCTTTGCCGATAAGTATTTCCTTTTTAGGCCCATTAGATTGGGGCCCTGTATTCGGTGGCTATTTAGCCAGTTTATTTCTTGCTGCCGCCTATATTGCCATTGGGCTTTATATGAGTGCTCGCACGGATAACCCCATTGTTGCCTTGATTTTAACGGTTGCCGTTGCAGGTGTTTTCTATTTGCTCGGTTCATCAACATTAACGGGCTTATTTGGTCATTATATTGGTAGTATTTTCGCACTACTAGGCAGTGGATCGCGGTTTGATTCCATTACCCGTGGTGTTCTGGATCTTCGTGATTTGTATTATTACCTCTCTATTGTGGGTATCTTCCTGAGCTTAAATTTATTTACGCTAGAAAAATTCCGTTGGGCAGGCAATAAAACACGTCCTGCACATAAACAATGGGGCTTGCTCACGGGTTTACTCATCGCCAATTTTGTATTAATGAATTTTTGGTTAAATCCAATTGGCTGGGCGCGTGTTGATCTTACCCAAGGCAATATTTATTCACTTTCAGAAGGTACGAAGCAATATGTTCGACAAATGCAAGAGCCGTTATTGATTCGTGGTTATTTTTCAGCAAAAAGTCATCCCTTATTAGAACCATTAGTGCCACAAATTGAAGATATTCTTAAAGAATACCAAATAGCAGGTGGCGATAAAATCAAAGTAGAATTTGTTGACCCACATTCCGATCAAGCACTAGAACAAGAAGCGGCGGAAAAATACGGTGTTCGTCCTGTACCATTTCGTATGGCAAGCCGTTATCAGTCGGGCGTGGTGAATTCTTATTTTGATCTAGTGATTGCCTATGGTGATCAGTATGAAAAATTATCTTATGAGGACTTGATTGAGATTAAAGCCAGAGGTGAAGATAAGCCAGAGGTATTACTGAAAAATCCTGAATATGCGATTACACAGGCGATACATAAGGTAGCAAATGCCTATCAAGCAGGTGGCAATGTATTTGCTAATTTGCAAAAACCTGTGACATTCCATGCTTATTTATCTGATGAAAAAAAATTACCAAAAGCCTTATCAAAACT
>JALVEA010000466.1 GCA_027008665.1 Thiotrichaceae bacterium
ATATTTTTTTTGCCAAGAAATAAGCTAGATTTGGTGGTACAGCATTTCCTACCATTTTATAACCTGCCAACAAGGCTTTATAATAAAAAATATGATCATCTGGAAAGGTTTGAATTCTGGCACATTCTCTAATACTTAATCTTCTGTATAAGTCTTCTTTTCCTGGCACAAATATTCTTTTATTTTGTTCTACGAATTGCATTTTTGGAGCTTGAGGATGAATAGGGGCATGTCTTCCACCTGCTTGAATTGTATATGAATGCTCATCCCAAGAACGCACTCTATTTCTGGACATAAAAATTGAAGAAAAACTTCCTGTTAAATACTCATGGTTTGGTAAAGCACATTTCAGCCCGTTTGTATGATTTTTTCCAATAGCTGGCAAAGCTGAATCTTTTATGTCATATATAACATCTTTTAGAAAACGTTTTTTTCCTATTGGTTCAGGAAAAACAAATTTCTTCGCAAGATCATTTCTATATCCAATAAAGAAAACTCTTTTTCTATCCTGTGGTACCCAATAATCTTTAGCATTTAATAGCTTGAAAGATAAGGTATAACCACTTTCTTGAAATAATTGTTGAATATACTCTAAAGCATCACTATGTCGTTTAGCTAGCATACCTGACACATTTTCAGCTAAAAAAAACTTAGGCTGTTTATCTCGTAAAATGCGTATAAACTCAAAGAATAATTGACCTCTTTTGTCTTTTATTCCTTTAAGTTTTCCTGCCTCACTCCAACTTTGGCAAGGTGGACCACCAATGATTCCATCACATTCTGGAATTTCATCAAGCTCTACATTGCGTATAGACTTTTTATTTAAATGAGTTTCCGGGAAATTTTTTTCAAATGTTTCCCATATGTCTTTATCAAACTCATTTGCCCAAGTAATTTTAAAACCTGCTTTTTTGAAGCCTAAATCTAGACCACCTGCACCTGAAAATAATGAAACGACTCTCATAGTACCTCCAGAGTGATTAGTTTTGCTTCAATCAGCTTTGCAGGATTGTCAGGATTTTTAATTTTTATATCTTCAATATTTATGTTTTCATTTGTTTCTATCGCTTCTTTATCAGCATTTGGTAAAGAATAATATTTATCACTCCGCATTATACAAGCTAAAGTGAACTCCTTTGAGTCATCAACCTCATAAAAATCCCTATATACTTTTAATGGATTATCAATGTGCCACATCCCCCTTATTCTTAGATTAGTTATACCTAAAGGATCAACACGGTTTACTCTACCAAGCTCTTTTGTTTCCGAAAATTCTATATCAGATATTTCTTTAACTCCTTCTTTTATAGTTTTTCCAATCCGTGTATATATTTCCCTACTGGCTGCATAACAATCCCCATAAACAAGCCACAAATGTTTTAAATTTTTATCATCCGTCACACCAACAGCATAAATTATATCTTTTATATCCCAGTTCTCGCACTCACGACAAGCATCTGTAATTTTAGAGTCATTTGAATATAGCTTGTTTTTAGGATACGAGCTATTCAAAGCAATGGCGGAACCTTTGCTTTGAATTTTCTTTACTTCTATCGCATCACCATTTTTAAGAATTATATCGGGTGGATTATTTTGATTTCCTAAGTATGAAAA
>JALVEA010000467.1 GCA_027008665.1 Thiotrichaceae bacterium
TTCCTTATGGAAAAAATAGGCTCATTCTAAGGGCTAAGTTTCCTTTGGTAAAGTGATTTAAAAAGAGGATGAATGATTAATAAATAGCATCAACATTAAGATCATTTAATGTGTTTTTTACAAGATTAGTCAATAACATAAGTCAATAAGACTTGATGTTTTTATTATTTGCGCTATAAATTATTTTTAGTGGAACTGATTAATAATTTACTTGTCTTATTTTTATTATATAATTATAAGTAAAACTTATAGGGAGGACTCATCATGAGTTATATTATACTGATCTACGGATTATCAATAACATGGCTTTTACTTGCTTTTATGCAATACAAGCGTAGCGGTTTTTTGGAAAAAATCCATATCAAAGGAGAAAAAATATCTATTATTTCCTCTTTGCTTATTAAACCTGTCCTTTTTACCGTTGCGGCATGGGGTTTGAATACCATTGAGGAGCAACTTGGATTTTGGTTAATAGGGGGAGCTCACTTAGTGATAATTCTTTATTGTATGAGCAATATTTTCTTCTCTACTAAAAAGCAAACTTTACTGGTAGCAGAGTAGTCTTAGGAACACTAAATATAATTAGTTCCTTAAGTTAAAAAAGCCCCTATCAACACGAGTAGATAGAGGCTTTGTATGCACGAAATAGTGAGTGATTACTTTTTCTTTGCAGCCTCGTTACGTTCTTTGACTTCTTTGATTACATCTTCTGAGATATTTCTAGGACAAGGTGAGTAATGTGAGAATTCCATAGAGAATTGACCACGACCTGATGTCATCGTACGAAGATCACCAATATAGCCAAACATTTCACTCAATGGTACATCGGCTTTAATATTAACGCCTGTTCCGCTAGAGTCTTGTGATTTGATCATGCCGCGACGACGGTTTAAGTCACCAATAACATCACCAACATGATCATCTGGAGTAAAGACGTCAACTTTCATAACAGGTTCGATTAACTGAGGTCCTGCTTGAGGCATGGATTGTCTAAATGCTCCACGTGCCGCTAATTCAAAGGCAATTGCTGAGGAGTCAACTGCATGATAAGCACCATCCATTAATGTTATTTTAACATCAATACAAGGGAAACCTGCTAATACACCTGATTCCATCATGCCTTCAAAGCCTTTTTCAATCGCAGGCCAGAATTCACGCGGTATATTACCTCCCGTTACCTTTGATTCAAAACTATAGCCTTCTCCCGTTTCACCTGGCTCGATAATATAATCGATTCGACCGTATTGACCTGAGCCACCTGATTGTTTTTTATGTGTATAAGTATCTTCAACTCGTTTTGTAATCGTTTCACGATAGGCCACCTGAGGTTTACCAACTTCCACTTCAACGCCGTGGGTACGACGTAAAATATCAATTTTAATATCAAGATGTAGCTCACCCATGCCACGCAGAATAGTCTCACCACTGTCTTCATCGGTTTCAACGATAAAAGTTGGGTCTTCTGCAATCATTTTTCCTAATGCAACCCCCATTTTCTCTGAGGCTGCTTTATTAATAGGGGAGACTGCAATGGAGATAACAGGTTCTGGGAAGACCATTGGCTCTAGGATAGCGGGGTTTTTAGGGTCACATAAAGTATGACCTGTTTGAAC
>JALVEA010000468.1 GCA_027008665.1 Thiotrichaceae bacterium
TCGATTCTGTGCTTATTCAATTATGGGGTGAACATTTAACACAAAATACATTTGCTTCATTGATCGCTGTAGGTGGTTATGGTCGTCGTGAAATGCATCCTGCTTCAGATATTGATTTGCTCATTTTATTAGATGCAGAACCTAATCGCTCGGAGCAAGATCTTTTATCGACTTTTATTGCTTCATTATGGGATCTTGGCTTAGATATTGGTCATAGTGTGCGGACTCTTGAGGAATGCATTGAGGAGGCTGGAAAAGATTTAACCGTGATTACTAATTTAATGGAATCACGTTTTTTAACAGGTAATCAAGCCTTATTTAAGCAGTTACAACAAGCGGTGGACGCAAAAGAACTGTGGTCAAGTCATCATTTTTTTACTGCAAAACTGGATGAGCAAAGAAAACGCTATAAACATTATGGGGATTCCTCTTATCGAGTAGAACCTAACCTTAAAGAAGGTCCTGGTGGACTTCGTGATATCCAGATGATTGATTGGATTATCCAGCGTCAATATGGAACGAGCGAACTCTCTGTACTGGCTGATGAAAATATTATTAGTGAAAAAGAGCTTTCTATACTTATTGATGGGCGTGATTATTTATGGAAAGTACGCTTTGTTTTGCATCAATTGGCTGGGCGTAAAGAAGATCGCTTATTGTTTAATTATCAACGTGCTTTGGCGAAGCAATTTGGTTATGTGAGTGATGAGGAAAATAATCAGTGCATTGAATCTTTTATGCAATTTTATTATCGCACGATTACCGCTTTGGAACGTATTACCGAAGTTATTTTAGGTCTTTTACGTGAGACTGTTTTTAATCAATCTGCTCCTATTATTAAAAAAATCAATACTTTCTACCTTAGTCGTAATGGCTATTTAAGTATTGTTGATGAAGCACTGTTTGAAAAACATCCACATACTTTGTTGGAAGTCTTTCATATGTTACAAATCACGCCGCATATGATTGGCATGTCTCCCGATACCGTTCGTGCAATTCGTGCTAATTTACACTTAATCGATGATGACTTTCGTCATCATGCGCTTCATAAAGAGCTTTTTATGAAGATAATGTCAGAATCACATCGTATCACTTTTGTATTGCATCGAATGAATCGTTATGGTGTCTTAGCGGCTTATTTACCTGCTTTTGCCAATATTGTCGGGCGTATGCAATATGATTTATTCCATGCTTATACGGTCGATGAGCATACTTTAAAGGTTATTCGTAATGTGCGGCGTTTAAGTACGAATAAAATGGAAAAAGAACGCCCTCTTTGTCGTCATATTTTTCAGACTTTGGATAAACCTCAAATTCTCTATCTCGCCGCTCTATTTCATGATATTGCCAAAGGGCGTGGCGGTTCACATGCAAGAAAAGGCGCTGAGGATGCATTAAAGTTCTGTTTATCGCATGGAATGAATACCTATGACGCAAAGACGGTTAGCTGGCTAGTTGAAAAACATTTATTAATGAGCAGTATCGCGCAACGCAAAGATATTAGTGATGAAAAAGTAATAAAGCAGTTTGCTGATACTGTATCGCTTAGTAGTCGCTTAGATTACCTTTATCTACTAACAATATGTGACATTAGTGCCACTAATGAGACACTACTTAATAACTGGAAGCATTCCTTATTAAAAGATCTGTATCGAAATACACATCATTATCTCCTCAATAAAGGTGTTATAACGCCTAAAACAGAGGTGATTCTTGAGGAAAAGAAGCAATCGCTAGAAGCAAAATTATTAAATATAAGCCTAGATTCACAGCAACGATTTTTGAACCGTCTTAGCAATGATTATGTGTTGCATACCCCTATTGATATTTTATTATGGCATATCAATTTATTAGCGGATAATAAACAACAAACCGTTGTCTCGATTCAGCAAGATAGCGATAATAATAGTAGTACACTCTTATTTATCTATGCCAAAAATTGTGATGATTTCTTTGTACGTATTACATCCGCAATAGAAAAACAACGACTGGATATTGTTGCAGCTAGAATTCATTTTACAAAGGATAATAAATACCCTCTAGTGACACTGCATCTTCTTAATAGCAATGGCAAACCCATTAGTGATGATGATGATGTTTATCTACTTCAAAAAGCGGTAGAAAAAAGTCTATATAAGCAACGCTCAGCAAGACAGCAAGCAGTCAATACACAACACTATAGGATACCGCGTCAACTTCAATACTTTGATACACCAACGCGTGTTAGCTATAGTCAGGATGAAACTAGAAAACAAACCGTGATTACCTTAACAACAGCAGACCACCCTGGTTTATTAACCCGTATTAGTCAGGTGTTTTATGAATATGGAATACACCTACATAGCGCCCGCATTACGACATTAGGTGAGGAGGTCGAAGATATTTTTCATATTACCCTAGATAATGGATTATTATTAGACGATATCAAACAACAAAAAACATTAGAATTGGCATTGCAAAAACGTTTAGGTAGCTTTTAAGACCAACTATGAAAAACCAACCCCAATACACTGATTTACTCTCTCTTTTTGTAAATGATATTCCAATGCTTGATGTACGCGCCCCGATTGAATACAAACAAGGCGCTTTTCCACATACAAAAAATATTGCTATTTTAAAAGATAAAGAACGAGAAGCGATTGGCATCCGCTATAAAGAACAAGGACAAGAGGCGGCAATCGCTTTAGGAAAAGAATTGGTACAAGGTGAAACAAAAGCCGAACGTATAGAACAATGGCTAGATTTTATTGAAAAAAACCCAAATGGTGTCCTGTATTGTTTTCGTGGTGGTCTACGCTCTCAAATTACTCAAATGTGGATTAAAGAGAAAACGGGTATTGTTTATCCCCGCGTTGCAGGTGGCTATAAAGCAATGCGACGTTTTTTAATTGACACCATTGAACGCTTAGCGAATCAATTTGAGATTATTGTACTCAGTGGTCGTACAGGCTCAGGAAAAACACGTCTACTCAAACAACTAAAAACAAGTATTGATTTAGAGGGGTTAGCAAACCATCGAGGCTCAGCCTTTGGGTCGAATCCCACACCACAACCGACACCGATTGATTTTGAAAACCAATTAGCAATTGAAATGCTTAAACATGAAGCACAAGGGCATAAAATAATTGTGCTTGAAGATGAAGGGCATAATATAGGCTCATTGCGTTTACCAATACCACTGCATGACGCAATGCAAAAAGCAAAAATTGTACTGATGGAAGTCGAAAATAGTGAGCGGGTTGATGTGAGCATCTGTGAATATGTTGATGATGTTCAGCAACAATTAAAAGTATTGCATGGTGAAGGCAATATATTTGTACCCTATGAAGAATACCTATTAGGCAGTTTAGCTAAAATTCATAAACGTCTAGGTAGCGAACGTCATGCAAAGCTCAATAAAAAATTAAAAAAAGCCATATTACATCAACAGGCAACAGGAGAGACACATCTTTATGGAGATACAATTTTATCTTTATTAGTCGATTATTATGACCCTATGTATGATTATCAAATCAGCAAAAAACAACAACGGATAATATACACAGGAAAACGTCAAAATGTGCTTGAATACTTGCAGAATATGGAGTCTTACATTTCATAAATTGTATACTCCCAATATTTTCGAGGTGATTTTTTAGAGCCTTTCCAACCTAGTTTTTGTAATTCCCTAGCAATTAATTGATTAAATACCCCATGCCCTACTAATAAGACCTGCTGATGTTGCTGTGCAATTTCTATTAATTTTTCAGTTGCTTTCTTTGCACGTTGACGTGTTATTGCAATCGATTCTCCTTTTTTGGCATAGCCAAATAGCCACAAAATACGAAAAATAGTAAACCACGCCATTGGAGGTAATTTAGGAAAAGTAATATTGCTACTCGGCAAATGGGCTTCAGAAAATAATTTATCACTAAGATAAACAGGTTGTTCACTTAATTTCTGTGCGGAGTGTAAAGACCTTAATAAGTGACTACAAACAATAACCTTAGCACTGTTTGCAATATCAATAGATGACGGAGGTGGAAGACTATCTACAGCAATTCCCGCCTGATCATAATGCCAAATAGCATTTTCTATCTCCTTACTTGCAATATACTTTGGTATCTGAAAATCAGGCTTACCATGTCTCAATAATATAATTTTCATGATCTAGCGCTGTTTTTTCAACTGCTCAATCAGCCTGTTTTGTTCGGCGATTAGCTGGTCTTTCTCCTCTATCATCTGATTTTTTTTCTTTAATTCCAGCCCCTGTTGTTCAATCATTCTTTCTTTATCTTCTAAATAATCTAGGTAATCATCTTCTACATCCATCGTTTTTCTGATCATAGGTTCGGCAATGGCGCGTTGTAGACGGCGAATCAAACGGTGGTATTTTTCTGGATAGTGGTTTTCATTCAGTTCAAGAATATGGGTATTTTGGGCGATATGTCTATTTTGATCAAAAATAGAAAGCAATCGCTCAAGTTCACTTTGCTGATGTTTGTCTAACTCGGAAATCTGGATGATATAGCTATCATGGGTCAGGCTTTCTATAAACATTTCCTTTTTACCTTAGCAGAGAAATCCAGTCGATACACGGTCAGTGAATGCTGTTCTATATAAGTAGTTCCCTCCTGTGGTAAAAATTCAAGTTTTTCGATGGATTGCCCGATAATGGCAGAGAGAAGCAAAATAGCACTTTCAGTATCTTCGAGTAGGTATTTAAAAACAACATCATAAATGGGATTAGCAATTTGCATGGGGGATTCCTCTTAACTTCTTCGGTGCAATTGGGAAGTATAGCGAAGTTTTTGAAAGCGGGGCGGGAATCTTTTACATTGTTTGCGAGGCTGGAATTTCGCAACTAGAAAGAACCGTGTTTATACCATACTGAAGTAATCTCTTTTCATTATAGATATAAAGTTCATCATCAAACAGCAAAGGTAAATAATCATCATTATAAAGTCGATCAGAGGAAGATCTATATCTCATTTTTCCTTCAGGAAGTTCTGCAAATGTTTTCAATCTACCTTCTTCCAGATCAAGACTAAGCAGAAGCCGTTCTTTTACGGAATGAATTAATAACCGTCCTTTCCAGTAGATCCATCGCGTTAATAGTGGCTCTACAGGCAGGGTATAATCACGTACTTGTTTCCATTGTTTATCCTTTAGATTATAACGATACAATCTATAAAATTGATTCATATCTATCATGATATGAATCTTTCCTTGATAAGAAAATAACGCTTTTAAAGATGAATTTTTATTCATTGTTGGTAAAGAAGTCTCTTTTTCCCAAAGCATTTTTTTTGGATCATAAGACCAAAAATTCACTCCCTCTCCTGCGATTAAAAAAATCTTTTTATTATGCGTAAGCAGAAAAGGTCGAATAAAAAATTCAGGTGGGGAAGGATGCCAAGACTCAATTGTTTCATCTTTTTTATACGAATAACTGCCATCTGTATCAGCCGATCGACTACGAAGTTGAGAATGTTCATTTGCATTACTAAAATATAAGGCATCATTCAATGAAACGAGGCTAAACCAACCATTGTATTTATGATTACGACGCTCTGTTAATTCTGATTGCTGTAATGCGGTTAGATTTTGTGGGGAAACTTCCTTCCAATTCGTTGTTTTTTTACCAACATGAACAAAAAATATTTTCTTAGTATTATAAGAATTTAATTTCCATGAAGAGCTAGGTGTGTTTTTAATATTTGCTGTTATTTGAAATGAATAATTGCCATTTTCTTTAAACTCCAACGTATTTTTCTCTAATAGCAGTGAGGTCTTACTTAGACTATTGTCCAAGGGGGTTATTTGCAAGACATATTCTTCAGGTTTAAGTTTCACGACTTTCTGTTCATCATTTAAAAAACTCAACACCTTTAGTTGGGTAAATTGCATGATATAAGACAATTCTAAAATACCTGGATGATCTAAATAAAGATGCGTAGTAGGAGACCATCTAATACTAATATCATCCGTTAAATATGCCTTTACAGCAGGTAAACGATCATCGATAACAAAGACAAAAATAAAAAAACAAATAAAAAAACAAATAAAAAAATAACGAAAACAAATAGTCATATGGGAACTGTTCAGATATTGATGGTTTTAGTCGTATAAAAGGATACTCTAACCTTTCTTCGCCTTGTTCTCACAGTCTCTGATATGATGGGGGCAAGGCAGACATCCGCCTCGCCTATCGGCATTGGGGGTTAGGTATAATCTCTGAGAATTATTTAATCTCTAATTTTGATACATTTTGATACCCTTTGGGCAATCGCTTACCTCGCCGTCCACGTTCTCCTTTGTATTCTTGTAATTCTGCACCTGTTAGTTTTTTATATCTTTTTCCTGCATGAATCAGTAAGGTGGCATTGATTGGCATGGCGGTCATATCGATTACTTTTTCTTTGCCTTCTTTTAGCAGTTTGGCTGGGATATTAATAATTTTATTGCCTTTTCCTCTGGCTAGTTGTGGTAGTTCGTTGGCTTCGATGATTAATAAATACCCTGCTGATGTGACGACTACAATTAAATCGGTTTCTGTATTGGTAATTTTTGATGGGGTTATTACTGTTGCGTTTTTTGCGACGGTTAAGGTGGCTTTGCCTGCTTTGGCACGGCTGATCATGTTTTCAAATTGACATAGGAAGCCGTAGCCAATATCGGTTGCCATTAAATAGAATTGATTATTTTTGGCGGATAATGTAGCCAAAAATCTAGCACCTACGGGAGGGGAAAAACGTCCACTTAAAGGGTCTCCTTGTCCTCTGGCAGAAGGTAGGGT
>JALVEA010000469.1 GCA_027008665.1 Thiotrichaceae bacterium
AAAAAAGTGATAGAGAGTGTAAGGGATAGCAAAAAATGCACCTTTGAAGAAGCTTTGCAGGCGGTAAACTATGTCAATATTTGGCAGAAAGCCAATGAATGTTTAATCGCCGCACAAGAAACCTTAAAAAGAACTCAATTGCAATCTGGATAAACTTTGTAAAGACATTGTAGCTTAAGAGGTTGGAGTCCAAGCTTTAGCTTGTGCGAGTGATAAAACTTCTATTGTGCATGGGTATGGGGTTTTTACACTTCTGCTTAGCCAATGGGAATTTGGTAACAAGAAAAACTCCATCGGACGAATAAAAACATTAATCACTAAAACGGCGATGCGCGGATAGATTAGTGTCGAAATATAAAGCTGAGTCTCAGGGGGAGTGAGCCAAGGATTACGAAACCCACAGGTTCGAGAGATACAGTAAATGATGGGGCAGTGCAGTGACAGTTCACGTTCTTATCTGGGGAGATCCGCTTAACAGGCAGTCGGTTAAATCGCACTTAGACATGGCGTAATAATTCTCTTGGCTCGTTGGAATCCATCGACCAAATGAGAGCGAAGCAGATGGAAAATCGATTTGCGGTTGGGTTAGCAATAACCTGATTGATTAAGCAGAACAAAGGATCGGCAGGTATTGATGGAATTATTTTGGGTGACTATTTGCCGTGGGCGACAGCTCACTGGCAAAATATCAGACGGGGACTATTAGAGGGTAACTATTGTCCTCTTCCCGTCCAACGTGTAGAAATACCCAAACCCAACGGAGATGTTCGTTTATTAGGTATTCCTAGCGTTAATGATCGCGTTATCCAACAGGCGATTACCCAAATCCTGCAACCCTTGATTGAACTATTTGACTATCTGTTTATTTATCTTGAATTTTAACGGGCAATAGCCAACCGATTAATCCACCTAGAATTGAACTCAATAGCATAAATAAATGCACATTGATAGCGGCTTTTGTTGCTGTATTGGCATCAATCACGGCTAATAATGGCGCAACCATCCCCGCTTCATAGGTTCCTACACCTGCTGGAGCATGAAAAGGAAGCACGCTACTTAATTCACCGGCAATCACAGAGCTAAACAAATAGGCGCAATCAATATTTAAAAACTGAGCCAGTAACCATGCCAGTACCATTAGTTTAATACTCCAATTCAGTCCTGTAAGTAGCCAGTTATGCCAAAATTTAACGCTATTTTGAGGTAATCCATCCAGTATTTTTAGTATAAAAGGCTGTGTAATGGTTTTGCGAATACGGTTTTTTAGCGCATAAAAAAGATAGGGGGATAATAGCCATAGTAAAACAAGGGGAAAATAGATAAAGGAGTGATCAGTAGCCCCTTTCGTTACCCATGCAATCAAACCAATCGATAGGAGCATATGTAAATCTAAGAGGCGAAACCACAGCAAAGCGGGGATTGAGTGAATATAATCAACCAAAAAATAGCGTTTCATTAACACAGGGAAACTAATTTCACCGCTACGTGCAGGTAATAGATTATTGAGAATATTATGCAATAACATTAAGCGCAAAGCAGCTATCCAATGCCCTTTAGTGTGCGGTAAAAAATAAGCATACAAACGCCAAGTGCGTATTTGATAACTAAGGAGAAAAAATAAAATAGCGGCAAAAACCGATAAACTATTCAACTTTTTCCACGGAGCAAGCAAAGCCCCCCAGCCCCAATAGACTTCAACACCAATAACAAAGGCAACAAAGAACAACCAGACAAAGCTATTTTTTAAAGTAAACAACAATTTTAGCGCCTTAACATCGCAATCCATCGCCATATATTAAGTATATTGGCTAAAGATGCCGCTACATAAGTTAAAGCGGTGGCTTTAAGAATTTGCTCTACTGCCACATAATCCTGTGGTTGAATATGAGGCTGTTTTTTAGCATAACGCCTAAAAGTATAACGCGCCCACCATTGCGGATCGAAAAGAAGAGCAATAAATAAAATAATAAGGAGGAGAATAGGCATAAGTGCTCAGTAGTTTAATTTTTATTAAAGAAATAATACGTTTAATAAAATCCATTCTACTGCTATTTTGCTAAAGATATAATTTTTATTTTTAGGATATGAAATGCAATTGCGCATCCGATTTTTAGTGTAAAATCGTTATTTAAGAAAAATCTTTCCATGCTGAAAAGACTGAGTATATAAACATTCCCACAATAAGCAGATAAAATATATATTGCGCTATATCTCCTAAGGGAATAATCCTATGACTTACAAGCTCTTCCCAATGTTCATCACACCATACCCCAGTTGTCGGTAACCTTGGATGCGCACACATATGCCCAGGCTTTCCACAGATTTCGCAAAAACCACAATAGCCGTTTGGGATTTCCTTCATTTCATCCGCTAGCTTCGGATTAGTTGCTCTTTCTTTGCAATAGCAGCTCATAATTTTACCTTGTCCCCATCCATGCTAAATTCTCAATTCATTCATTTTTTATAGAATCCATTAGATTTCATCTCTTTTGTGGTGACGTAATGACACCATGTTTTATTTGTGAACGATTGTCAAATATTGGGAATATTTTGAATCAGCAAGACGGTTGATTCCATACTCTATCTTGATCCTTTTCTTTTATGGAGGGCTCTTCCTTGCGTATAACATAAGATCGACGCTTGGCTGATTCAAAATAAATCCGACTCAATAGTTCAGCGAGTATTCCTGTTGTTAAAAACTGTACTGAAGCAATCATCAAGAGAATTGCTACCAATAAAAGAGGGCGTGAGCCAATATCTTCTCCCATAATAAATTTTTGAATAGCCAACCATGTTAGAGAGAGCGAACCTAATAGCCCTAATGCTAAACCAATTGAGCCAAAGAAATGCCCTGGGCGGGTACGATAACGCATAAAAAACCAGACAAATAATAAATCCAAAATCACACGAAAAGTACGTGATATTCCATATTTTGACTCTCCGCTGACACGTTCTTTGTGATTCACTACTCTCTCTCCAATACGTGAGGGAGGCACTGACATCGCAACCCATGCTGGTATAAAACGATGCATTTCACCATAAAGGCGCACATTTTTCATTACAGAGGCTCGATAAACTTTAAGACTGCAACCATAATCATGCAGATAAACACCTGTTACTTTTCCAATTAATTTATTGGCAATTTTAGAAGGAATTTTACGCATAATGAGTTTGTCTTTGCGCTTTTTACGCCAACCTTGCAATAAATCCAATTGACGATCACAAAGTTCTTTTATCATTGCTGGAATATCAGCGGGATCATTTTGTAAATCACCGTCTAGTGTTACTAATAAAGAGCCTCTAGCCTGATCAATTCCTGCCTGCATTGCTGCTGTTTGACCATAATTACGTTGTAACTCAATCACGCAAAGGGATGCCCCTAATTCAGCTTTGCATTCACGCATTTTGTCAACGGTGCAATCACTACTTCCATCATCAACAACAATCAGCTCCCACGGTAATTGATAATCTTTTAAGGCAGCATAAACCGCCTCGATCATTGCCCTAACATTCGTTTCTTCATTATAAAATGGCACAATCACGCTAACCGTTTCTTTCACAAAATCACCTTATTATCCAATAAGTTTCAAACCAATTATTTAAAATCTACAAACCAAGAAATAGCCATTATAACGCGCATAATTAACACAGATAAAGAAGGTAAATAAAGTGATAGAACAGCTTAAAGCTAAAAAACATAGCTTTTACTATTCAATTTTGAGAAAAATTACTGTATTATTAGAGATAATTAAAATTATCGTTGTAATAAATAATAATAATACTGAATCAAATTATTCATATCATTTAACAACGGGTATGAAATCTCGAAAAATTATCAGTAGATAGGGCAAAAATATCTTTGCTGATAATGTAATTAAAATAGCAACTATAGGGTGACCTATTTATTTTATCAGCAACATGAATTGAGGCTTTTGAGACCCCATGTCTGTCGCCATATTAAATCAATAGAACCCCTCTATAGCAATTTTACCAATCTATCTTTTATATATTAAGGGGACATCAAATGAACAAAACACAACTATCAATCGCTTCACTTCTATTCGCAGGGCTATTTGCTACGGGTTGTTCGCAACAGCAAATACAAGAGTCTACGCCTGAGCCTACTCCAGCACCTATGCCAGAACCAGAACCAGAACCTGCTCCAGCTCCAACACCTGCTCCTGTTGTTATTATCAAACCAACACCTGCACCTGCTCCTATTGTCGTAAAACCTGCACCACGCCGTCCTATCAATCCTAATTGCCATCACCACCCTGCTAATGCAATGACGAAATCGATTCAACATTGTCATAAAAATCCTGCTGGTCAGCATCGTTATGGAAAAAGAGTCGTAAGACCAGCTACTCCTATCGCTAGACCCATAGCAAGACCTGTAGCAAAACCACAGGTTGATGTACGCGCCTTACAAAGAAAACTTAAAGCAAAAGGCTACTATAGGGGAGCTATTGATGGTGTTGTTGGAAATGAAACTCGTGATGCTCTAAAACGCTTCCAGAATCGTTAATAACTCTCTTCTACTGAAATAGAAGTCTAGCTGTATATTTACTTCTATTTCAGTCATTACAATATTTAAAGTACTTCAAGTAAATAACGTTATTTCTTATTTTCTTCGAATAAGCGATAGATATTCATTTATTAAATTTCATCTTGATGACTAAAAAGCTGAAGCTTTCACTCCTGTTATCAGAAAATTATTTATCCAAAAAAAATCTAATCTAATAATAATGGCTCCCACCATTTTTGATTATCCATATACCATTGAATTGTTTTAATAATTCCTGTTTCAAACGTATCTTGAGGTGTAAAACCTAATTCATTTTCTAATTTGCTAGCATCAATAGCATAACGCCAATCATGCCCTGCCCTATCTTCAACATAAGTAATTAAATCGGCTGATTTTTTACCATTAGCAGGGGCTGCATCAGGGTATTGTTGATGCAATTTCGGATCTTCAGCAAACATACGATCCATTTCACGGCAAAGTAGCAATATAATATCAATATTAGTCCACTCATTATTACCACCAATATTATAGATCTCTCCCACTTTACCTTTTTCTAAGATCACATCAATGCCTCGTGCATGGTCATCTACATACAACCAGTCACGAATATTTTTACCTGAACCATAAACAGGTAATGCTTTATTGCGTAAAATATTCGTTAAAAATAAAGGAATTAATTTTTCAGGGTACTGATAAGGTCCATAATTATTAGAGCAATTGGTCGTGGTTACATTCAAACCAAAGGTATGATGATAAGAGCGCACTAAATGATCAGAAGATGCTTTACTAGCAGAATATGGCGAGTTTGGCGCGTACACATGCTCCTCTGTAAATGCCTCTTCATCGTCTGCTAACTCACCATACACTTCATCAGTCGAGACATGATGAAAACGGTGATGGGGTTTAGCTGTTTCTTTATTTTCAATCCAAACCTGACGTGCCGCTTTGAGAAGATTATGTGTCCCGACAATATTGGTTTCGATAAAAATATCAGGTCCAGAGATTGAACGGTCTACATGGCTTTCGGCAGCGAAATTAACAATCGTATCAATATCATGATCAATTAAAATTTTCTCGATTAATGCATCATCGACAATACTGCCTTTAATAAAATGAAAGTTAGGATTATCTTTCAGACCATCAAGACTAGGAAGATTACCTGCATAAGTTAATGCATCTAATACCACCACTTTATCGTCCAAATGCTCGCGCAACCAATAATACACAAAATTTGCACCAATAAACCCCGCACCACCTGTTACCAATAATTTACGCATATATTTCTCTTATCATTTATTTAAAACAACTAACTCTTGCAACATTTTTCTTAATGCAATCCGCCAATGCTCACTTTGAAAACCTAATGTTTGCCATGTTGTGGTTTTATCTAACACGCTATAAGCAGGTCGGCTGGCAGGTGTTGGATAATCTTTTGTTGTTAATGGATTAACGGGGATTTTATATTTCAATAAACCCTGTACTAACCCTTCTTCTTGTATTGCTATTGCAAAATCATACCAGCTTGCAACCCCTGCGTCCGTCCAATGATGTATACCTGTACTATCTTGCTGTATTGCTTGCCAAATTGCCTGTGCTAATGAGTTTGCCCATGTCGGTGTTCCAATTTGATCAGCAATCACGCCCAACTGATCTTTTTCAGACATAAGCCTCAACATGGTTTTAACAAAATTATTACCATGTGCTGAATATAACCATGCAGTACGAATAATAAAGGCATCATCAGCAAGGATTTCTAGAACCGCTTTATCACCTTCATCTTTTGTCTGTCCATAAACCCCTTGTGGATCCGTTAATGCATCAACTTGATAGGGAGAACAAGCGTTACCATTGAATACAAAATCAGTGGATGTTTGAATAAACTTAATTCCTTTATCTTTAGAGACTTGCGCTAAATTTTTAGCACCTATGGTATTAATCATAAGCGCCAAGTGCTGTTCTTGTTCTGCCTTATCAACTGCTGTATAAGCGGCTGCATTGATAATCACATCAGGTTTAGATGCTACAATAAAGTCATTAACAGCCCCTGCATCGGTAATATCTAAATCGCTCACATCTGTCAAAATACACTCATAATCAACAGGAGCTGTACGTGGTAATTCGTAACCTAATTGTCCTTTTGCGCCTGTTATTAATATTTTTTTATTCATAAGCGACTATCCTCAAACACTTTTGCTTCTGAAAATAAGCTTGCCTTTGTGT
>JALVEA010000470.1 GCA_027008665.1 Thiotrichaceae bacterium
CAGAGCCAGAACGTGCTATTGATGGTGATTTTATCATGCCTGTGGAAGATGTTTTCTCGATCTCAGGTCGTGGAACAGTTGTAACAGGACGTATTGAACGCGGTATAGTACACGTTGGTGATGAAATCGAAATTGTTGGCATTAGAGAGACTAAAAAGTCAACTTGTACAGGTGTTGAGATGTTCCGTAAATTGCTAGATGAAGGTCAAGCTGGTGATAATGTCGGAGTATTACTACGTGGAACAAAACGTGATGAGGTAGAGCGTGGTCAAGTGCTTTGTAAGCCAGGATCAGTTAAACCACATACGAAATTTGAAGCAGAAGTTTACGTCTTATCAAAAGATGAAGGTGGTCGTCATACACCGTTTTTTAGCAACTATCGTCCGCAGTTCTATTTTAGAACAACTGATGTAACAGGTGCTTGTGAGCTTCCAGAAGGCGTTGAAATGGTCATGCCTGGAGATAACGTAAAAATGGTAGTGACACTCATCAACCCAATTGCAATGGATGAAGGTCTACGTTTT
Source organism: Thiotrichaceae bacterium (assembly GCA_027008665.1). Classification (GTDB taxonomy): domain Bacteria; phylum Pseudomonadota; class Gammaproteobacteria; order Thiotrichales; family Thiotrichaceae; genus JAGLBW01. The sequence goes on from JALVEA010000470.1 coordinate 525, forward strand.
GCTATTAGGGAAGGTGGACGTACTGTTGGCGCGGGTGTTGTTGCTAAAGTTGTAGAATAAGTTTTTATGGCGTGTATTTATAATATATGCCTCCTTAATAAAAGAACGAGGAGTCATTGCTTTTCGTTCTTTTATTGTTTCAGAACTATCTAAAAAATAATAGGCCAGTAGCTCCAATTGGTAGAGCGGCGGTTTCCAAAACCGCATGTTGGGGGTTCGAGTCCCTCCTGGCCTGCCATTTCTGAAGTTAAACCAACTATGTATTGGTTTTGATCTATTTCGGGGAATAATTCACATGTCAGCAAAAACAGATACAGCAGGTTCATCGCTAGATACTGTCAAACTAAGCGCCGCATTGGCTTTATTAGTTGGTTCAATCGTGGGTTATTATTATTTCGAAGAAGAATCTTTATTGTATCGTGTGTTGGGTATGCTTGCCGTTATTGCTGCTGGTGTATGGGTCGCTTTGACGACTGCGAAAGGTAAAGGCTTGTTAAATTTTATGACGGGAGCTAGAACCGAAGTAAGAAAAATGGTTTGGCCAACTCGTGTTGAAACAATGCAAACAACCTTAATGGTTTTTATTATTGTTGTGTTGCTGTCAATCTTCTTATGGATTGTCGATATGTTGTTAGGCGCTGGCATTAAATGGCTATTAGCAGTATCAGTAGTAGGAGGTAGTTAGAATGGCAATGCAATGGTATGTTGTACATGCATATTCTAACTATGAAATGCGCGTTAAGGCAGCACTTGAAGAACGTATTGAACGTTTAGGATTGCAAGAATATTTTGGTTCTATCATGATTCCTACAGAAGAAGTGGTAGAGATGCGCGAAGGGCAAAAGAAAAAAAGTACCAGAAAATTTTTTCCAGGTTATGTTTTAGTTGAAATGGAAATGAATGATGAATCTTGGCAACTGGTAAAAAATACCCAGCGTGTGTTAGGTTTTATTGGTGGTAAAAGTGACAGTCCTGCCCCTATTACTGAGAAAGAAATTGCAGCTATTATGGGTCGTATGGAAGCAGGTGTCGATGCGCCGCGTCCAAAAGTACTCTTTGACGTAGGTGAAGTTGTTCGAGTTAATGATGGTCCCTTTGTCGATTTTAATGGTGTGGTTGAAGAAGTTAATTACGATAAAAGCAAGCTTATTGTTGCTGTGCAAATTTTCGGACGTTCAACACCTGTTGAACTTGAGTTCTTTCAGGTTGAAAAAATCTAAAAGGACTATTTTAAAATCATCTAGTAATGGGGAGTCGAGAGACGTTTGCACCCATGGAGTTATAGATAATGGCTAAAAAAGTAAAATCCTATATTAAGTTGCAAGTTGCAGCGGGTTCAGCTAATCCAAGTCCACCTGTAGGGCCAGCCCTAGGTCAGCATGGTGTGAACATCATGGAGTTCTGTAAATCGTTCAATGCTTCCACGCAAAGTATTGAGCAAGGCATGCCAATTCCTGTTGTTATTACCGTTTATGAAGATCGTAGTTTTACTTTTGTTACCAAAACACCTCCAGCCGCTATTTTATTGAAAAAGGCAGCAGGTATTGCGAAAGGCAGTGGTGAGCCAAACACTAGTAAAGTTGGAAAGGTAAATCGTGAGCAATTAGAAGAAATAGCCAAGATGAAAGAGCCTGATTTAACAGCAGCTAGTATAGATGCCGCTGTGCGTACAATTGCAGGAACTGCTCGTAGCATGGGGCTTGATGTGGAAGGGGTTGAATAATGGCTAAGTTAAGTAAGCGTCAAAAAGAAATCAATGAAAAGATTGATAGGGATAAACAATACCCAATTAATGATGCATTTGATTTATTAAAAGATCTGCCGAGTGCAAAATTTCTTGAAAGTGTTGATGTTAGTATCAATTTAGGTGTTGATCCCCGTAAATCTGACCAAGTTGTTCGTGGTTCGACAGTATTGCCAAATGGTACAGGTAAAACAGTTCGTGTCGCTGTGTTTACACAGGGTGATAATGCTGAGGCTGCAAAAGAAGCAGGTGCTGATGTTGTAGGGATGGAAGATTTAGCAGAAGAGATCAAAAAGGGCAATATGGACTTTGATGTTGTGATTGCCAGTCCAGATGCAATGCGAGTAGTGGGTCAATTAGGTCAAATATTGGGGCCTCGTGGTTTAATGCCAAATCCTAAAGTGGGTACAGTTTCCCCTGATGTTGCTCAAGCAGTAAGAAATGCCAAAGGTGGGCAGGTAAGATATCGTACTGATAAGAGTGGGATTATCCATTGTCGTATTGGTAATGCTGAATTTGTTAGTGATGATTTAACTGAAAATTTAAACACTTTATTAGCTGCTTTAATAAAAGCCAAGCCGTCATCGGCCAAAGGGGTTTACTTAAAGAAAGTTTCTGTTTCTACGACTATGGGGCCGGGGCTTGTTGTTGACCAATCAAGCTTATCCCTATAAGAAGAAACAAATGGCTAATTGTTTTTGTAGAAACAACTAGCTAAAAAAATATATCAGCAATAATTATTTTATTGGTGATGTAATGAAGATATGCATTACTTGTATGTCGTCAAAGACCGTAGGTGTTCTGTTTTTAGGAACTTAATTGAATTTAAATTTAGCCTGCGTAGGCGGCGTAGCCAAGTCAGTTGATGGTTTGGCAGCGTCGTTATTTATTACATTCGAAGCTAATTTTTAGATAAATTATTTGAATGTTTGATTAACGGTGGTGTTACTGCCGAATAAAAGAGGTAGATGCTGTGGCGTTAACTTTGGAAGACAAGAAAAAGATTGTCTCTGATGTTGCTGCGGTAGCTGCAGATGCTCACTCCGCGGTTGCTGCAGAGTATCGTGGGTTAAGTGTAGATGAAATGACAGAATTACGTGTAAAAGCACGTGAGACAGGCGTTTATCTACGTGTAGTAAAAAATAATTTAGCAAAGATTGCTGTTGCTGATACAGATTTTTCCTGTATGAGTGATGGTTTTGTTGGACCTTTGGTATTGGCTTTCTCAATGGAAGATCCAGGATCAGCAGCTCGTTTGTTAAAAGATTTTGCTAAAGAGCATGACAAGTTGAAAGTTAAGATGCTTTCCGTTGGTGGAGAGTTATTAGCTGCTTCAGATATTGATCGTCTGGCTAAATTACCTACTCGTGATCAAGCTCTAGCTATATTGGCTGGAACATTGAAAGCACCAGTAGAGAAGTTAGTTCGTACTATCAATGAAGTTCCAGGAAAACTTGTTCGTACTGTTGCTGCTGTACGTGAACAAAAAGAGAAAGAGGCTGCGTAAGCAACTCTATTTAATACATTAGTATTGAATTAATTAAATTAAACTGATTTGGGTTTTAGGAGAATACAATGGCTATTTCTAAAGATGAAATTCTAGAAGCGATTGCTGAAATGAGTGTGATGGAGATCGTAGAACTGATCTCTGATATGGAAGAAAAATTTGGTGTGTCAGCGGCGGCTGCAGTTGCCGCTGCTCCAGTTGCTGCTGAAGGTGGCGAAGCTGCTGTTGAAAAAGACGAATTTGACGTAGTAATGACTAGTTTTGGTGAGAAGAAAATTGCTGTTATCAAAGTAGTACGTAGCATTACAGGTTTAGGTCTTAAAGAAGCAAAGGCAATGACTGAAGGAGTCCCTTCTGCTATTAAAGAAGGGGTTAATAAAGACGAAGCGGCTGATATACAAAAGCAACTTGAAGACGCAGGTGCTGTTGTCGAGCTAAAGTAATAGATGTTTTTGATTGGAAACTTAGTTTTCTAAGCTTTTAGCTTAAGGAAGTTCCAAGCAATTAAACTACTTGAAACTTCCTAAGGCTGGCAGTAGTTTCGCTGTCGGCCTTTTGTCGCTTAAATATTTGTTAAAGAGTTACTGCTTAAGATGAAATGTCATAGATGATTTATCTTAATCAGTTGCTCTCCCAGCGGGATATATACTTGGCGCAGTATAATCAAACTATCCCCTATAAGTCCAAAAGATTATTTTTGTTGTGAGCTAATCTTTTGGAAAATACCGTTGTTTAGACGAGGAAACACGATGGCTCTTTCTTTTACTGATAAGAAGCGTATCCGTAAGGATTTTGGTAAACGTCCACAGGCTTTAGAGATCCCTAGCTTGTTGGAAATTCAGTTAGCATCATTTCGTCAATATTTGCAAACAAATATTCCTTTGAAAGATCGTAAAGATAAAGGGCTACATGGTGCTTTTTTATCTGTCTTTCCCATTGTCAGTTATTCTGGTTTTGTACACTTAGAATACGTTGACTATCATATTGCACCGCCCGTTTTTGATGTAAGAGAATGTCAATTACGTGGTTTGACTTATGCTGCATCTTTACGTGCAACACTTAGGCTAGTTATCTATGATAAAGATGCTCCGAAAAAAACAAAAGTTATTAAAGATCTAAAAGAACAAGATGTCTATTTAGGTGAAATGCCATTGATGACTGAAAAAGGTTCTTTTGTTATTAATGGTACTGAGCGGGTTATTGTTTCCCAGTTGCATCGTTCTCCAGGGGTATTCTTTGATCATGATAAAGGTAAATCTAATACAATGGGTAAATTATTGCATAATGCCCGTGTGATTCCTTATCGTGGTTCTTGGTTAGACTTTGAATTTGATCCAAAAGATAGTGTTTTTGTTAGAATTGATCGGCGTAGAAAATTACCAGCAACTATTTTATTGCGTGCTTTAGGTATGAATACCGAAGAAATCTTAGCATTTTTCTTTGATACTGTTGAGGTTACCTTAGGTGTAGATAATGTGCAGTTAGCCTTAGATCCTAAACGTCTGCGTGGTGAGCTGGCATCTTTTGATATTGAGATTGATGGTAAGGTCATTGTTAATAATGGGCGTCGTATTACGGCTAAGCATGTTCGTTTGCTTGCTAAAGCTGACATTAAGAAATTAGATGTACCCGAAGAGTATATCTATGAAAAAATTGTTGCTCATAATATCATTGACAAGTCAACAGGGGAGCTATTAGTTGCGGCAAACGCTGAATTAACAGAAGAAGTCATTGAATTGTTGCGTATCAATGAAGTTAAGACATTTAATATTATTTATACTAATGAGCTAGATTGTGGTGCTTTTATTTCTAACACATTAAATATTGATTCTACCGAAACGCCATTAGATGCAATGGTTGAAATTTATCGTATGATGCGCCCTGGAGAGCCACCAACCAAAGAATCCGCAGAAAACCTATTCCATAACTTATTTTTTGCTGAAGAGCGTTATGATTTATCAGCCGTTGGACGAATGAAATTTAATCGTCGTCTCGAATACCCCGAGGAAACAGGTCCTTCGATTTTATTTGATCTTAACTACCTCAGTATGCGCAAAGATGCCCCATCAAAAGCACTAGTAGAGTTGTATGGTGAGCAATACAAAGCCTTAGAAGTCTTAGGTAAAGCGCCATCCGATATTGTTAATGGTTTGAAAACATTGATTGATATTCGTAATGGTCTAGGTGTCGTCGATGATATTGACCACTTAGGTAACCGTCGTGTACGAAGTGTTGGTGAAATGGCGGAAAATGCTTTTCGTATTGGTTTAGTTCGTGTCGAGCGTGCAGTAAAAGAACGCCTAACAGTTGCAGAGAGCGAAGGTCTGATGCCACAAGATATGGTGAATGCTAAACCTGTTTCAGCAGCAGTAAAAGAATTTTTTGGCTCCAGCCAGTTATCTCAATTTATGGATCAAAACAACCCACTTTCTGAGGTAACGCATAAACGTCGTATTTCGGCATTAGGTCCAGGTGGTCTAACGCGTGAGCGTGCAGGTTTTGAAGTGCGAGATGTGCATCCTACCCATTATGGTCGTGTTTGTCCTATCGAAACACCTGAGGGACCGAATATTGGTTTGATTAACTCGCTAGCGGTATTTGCGAAAACAAATGACTATGGTTTTCTTGAAACACCCTATCGAAAAGTTGTCAATGGCCAAGTAACGGATGAGGTTGATTATTTATCCGCAATTGAAGAGTCTCGTTTTGTTATTGCTCAGGCAAGTGCGAACCTAGATGAAGAAGGTAACTTTGTTGATAATTCCATTTCAGCTCGTGAATTAAATGATTTTATGCAGGCAAGACCTGAAAATATTCAATATATGGACGTTTCTCCAAAGCAGATTGTATCGGTTGCGGCTTCTTTGATTCCATTTTTGGAGCATGATGATGCTAATCGTGCCTTAATGGGCTCAAATATGCAACGTCAGGCTGTTCCTTGTTTACGT
>JALVEA010000471.1 GCA_027008665.1 Thiotrichaceae bacterium
TGTTAGGCAAGAAGTCATAATAAATCTAACAAAATAAATGAGTAAAATGTTAGATTTATTGTGTCCTTCTACTTACTGCATTCTGGTTCCCATAAGTCCCATAGTCATTCCAGAAATAAGGAGGATGATATAAAGCACAATAATGATTAGAGAGATAATACCGACTATTTTTTCCCATGTTGGCGTTACTCTTTCAGGGCCGAAATTGTTCGCCCCTTCTGTCCCTTTTTTGACTAGAACAAAGATGCCAAAAATTATATTCACTAAAGGAATAATGCTGAGTAAAGACCACCAGCCACTCATATTAATATCGTGTAGACGACGGACAAAGAAGATAATGGTGATAACAAACGAAATCAACATAATGGCGATAACAACAAACCCAATACCTGATGCGTAAAAATTCATTGCTTGATTTGGATCGGTCATGGCTAATAAATCGGTTGTGGCTCCTGCAATAGCGAGCACTGCTCCCACAACAATCATTAGGACAATATTGATGACAAAATTCCAAGCTAAATAACTATAACGACCAAAACGTCCACTGGGCGAAAAGGGACTGCTTGTATCATTTTGTCCATTATTTAGGTTGCGTTGAAGATTACTTTCAGGGGTTGAATAGGGGTTGGTCATATTAGCTTCTCGCAATTATAAATTTAGTTTTTAGGCGACAATTATAGATTATTTTTAAAAATACGTCTTGTGCCTTAAAAATATAAGCAAAGTTCAAGCAATAACGATGCCTATATTTTAGTAAAAAATATTACCTTGAAAGGGGTTATCCTAAGTCCTAAGTAGTATATAGTTCCGAGTTTATTTTACTGACAAGAACTTAAATAAAGGGTATCTTCCATGGCGATCCAACTTTCTGACCGTGTTCAACGGGTTAAACCTTCTCCGACGTTAGAAATCAGTGCATTAGCATTAAAATTAAAAGCGGAAGGACGCGATATAATTTCTCTTGGAGTAGGGGAGCCAGACTTCCATACTGCACCACATATTAAGCTGGCAGGAATAGAAGCGATTACTGGAAATAATACAAAATACACCGCTGTTGATGGTATGCCTGAATTAAAAAATGCCATTATCGATAAATTTAAGCATCAAAATAATTTAAATTATAGTGCGGATCAAATTCTAGTCTCATGTGGTGGTAAACAGAGTTTTTCTAATTTATGCCAAGCGTATCTTAATGATGATGATGAAGTGATTATCCCTGCACCTTACTGGGTGTCTTATCCTGATATGGTTTTGCTTGCAGGTGGTGTTCCTGTGATAGCAAAAGCAGGTCAAGAAACGGGTTTTAAGCTAACGGCTGAGATATTAGAAGCCTCTATTACTGATAAAACCCGCCTTTTTGTGATTAATAGCCCCTCTAATCCAACGGGTGTCCTTTATAGTAAAGATGAGTTAGTTGCTTTAGGTGAGGTATTATTAAAGTATCCAAATATTGTGATTGCAACAGATGATATGTATGAGTCAGCTTTATTTGAAGGGAATGAATTTTTCAATATCGTTAATGCAATTCCTGAGCTTTATGAGCGTACTGTGGTGATGAACGGCGTTTCAAAAGCGTATGCAATGACAGGT
>JALVEA010000472.1 GCA_027008665.1 Thiotrichaceae bacterium
TCCACCAAGAATCTTGTAACCAGTTCGACATATCAATCAACATCTGGGTAAAGGCGGGTAGCTCGGCCCCAAAACCTGAAAAAACACTTTCAAATTGAGGAATAACAAAAATAAGCATAATAGCAGAGACAACAACTGCCATAATCAATACCATAATAGGGTACATCATGGCTTTTTTTACTTTTGCCTTCATACGCTCGGTTTTTTCTTTATAGGTTGCCACCTTATCTAACATATCTTCCATGGTTCCCGCTTGCTCACCTGCCGCAACGAGATTCACAAATAAGTCATCAAAATATTTAGGTTGATTGGCAAGTGCTGCCGCAAAATCAGAACCTGCTTCAATATCCTTTTTAATTTTTTTGACCATTATTTGCATAGCGGGATTTTCCAACCCTTCGCTAATTAATTCCAAAGCTTGTACTAATGGCACACCTGAGCGCATCATCGTGGTTAATTGACGTGCAAAATGGGCAATATCCGCAGGTGTTATTTTCCCTCCTGCACCAAATAATGGTTTACGTTTTGCTCGTACCCAACGCGGTTTAATCCCTTTGCGCCGTAAAGTGGCACGGAGCATATTGGCATTCGGTGCTTGGATTTCTCCACGAATTTTAACCCCATTTTTATTAATACCTTCCCATTCAAAATAAGGAAGTTCTTCTTTTGTTTTTTTCTTATTGTAAGTAACACTTGCCATAATTAATCCTTAGTTACTCGTTCTAATTCTGCTAAAGAGGTGATACCTTGACGGACTTTATCAATAGCTGACTGGCGTAAATCATTGATTTTTTCTATTTCTGCCTGCTCTGCAAGCTGAATAGCATTGCCACCTTCCATCACTATTTTAGACATTGTTTCAGAAATGGGCATCACTTGATAAATCCCCACTCGACCTTTATAACCTCCTGAGCAATCGCCACAACCTTTAGGCTCATAGATAATGAGATTATCTAACTGATCTTCAGTAAAACCCAGTTGCATCAAGGTTTCAGCAGGTATATCAACAGCTTGTTTACAGCTTTTACACAAACGACGCGCTAAGCGTTGTGCAATAATTAAATGAACAGAAGAGGCGATATTAAAAGGAGGCACACCCATATTAACAAGGCGAGTCAAAGTCTCTGGGGCGCTATTGGTATGCAATGTAGAGAGCACTAAATGCCCTGTTTGTGCCGCTTTTACTGATATTTCAGCCGTCTCTAAATCACGAATTTCACCAACCATAATAATATCTGGATCTTGGCGTAAAAATGCTCGTAGAGTAGCGGCAAAGGTCAAGCCAACTTTTTCATTGACATTGACCTGATTAATACCTGGAACCTGTATTTCAGCAGGATCTTCGGCGGTGGAGATATTTTTTTCTGAGGTATTGAGGATATTTAGGCAGGCATAAAGTGTTACCGTTTTACCACTACCCGTTGGCCCTGTCACTAAGACCATGCCATCGGGTTTAGCAATAGCTGCCATTAAGTCCTTATGTTGCTTTTCATCAAAACCTAAATTTTCGATTCCCAATGCCGCAGTATCTGAATCGAGAATACGCATAACAATTTTTTCACCGTACAAAGTCGGCAAAGTATT
>JALVEA010000473.1 GCA_027008665.1 Thiotrichaceae bacterium
TCAGATTGCATTCTATTTTACCTTGAACTCGAACAAAATAGAGTACGATCTGAGTAGTCATCTATTTTTTTATCATTACTTGTCAAGTAGCAATGGTTCCCACCAGTCTTGATTGTCTATATACCATTGAATAGTTTTAATAATTCCTGTTTCAAAAGTATCTTGCGGTTTAAACCCAAGTTCAGTTTCTAGCTTAGTTGCATCAATCGCATAACGCCAATCATGCCCTGCTCTATCTTCGACATACATGATTAAATCAGCTGATTTTTTACCATTAGCAGGGGCGGCATCAGGATATTGCTTATGTAATTCTGGATTTTCCGCAAATAAGCGATCCATTTCTTTACATAACAGCATAATGATATCAATATTAGTCCACTCATTATTACCACCAATATTGTAAATTTCTCCAACCTTTCCTTTATTTAAAATCACATCAATGCCACGCGCATGATCATCTACATATAACCAATCACGGATATTTTTACCTGAACCATATACAGGCAATGGTTTATTACGCAAAATATTACTTAAAAATAACGGGATAAGTTTTTCAGGATACTGATAAGGTCCATAGTTATTTGAGCAGTTAGTGGTTGTTACATTCAAACCAAAAGTATGATGATAGGCGCGGACTAAATGATCTGATGATGCTTTACTCGCTGAGTATGGCGAGTTAGGTGCATAAACATGATCTTCAGTGAATGCATCTTCGTCATCTGCTAATTCACCATAGACCTCATCAGTTGATACATGATGAAAACGATGATTGGGCTTGGCTGTTGCTTTATTCTCAATCCATACCTGACGCGCGACCTTTAAAATATTATGTGTACCGACTATATTTGTTTCGATAAAAATATCAGGATCTGAAATTGAGCGATCAACATGACTTTCAGCAGCAAAGTTTACGATAGTATCAATATCATTATCTATTAATAACTCCTCAACGAGTACTTCATCAGCAATACTACCTTCTACAAAACTAAAATTAGGATTATCTTTTAAACCGTCAAGACTTGGAAGATTTCCTGCATATGTGAGCGCATCTAGCACGACCACTTTATCTTCTAAATGCTCTCGCAACCAATAATATACAAAGTTTGCACCAATAAAACCTGCACCACCCGTTACTAATAATTTACGCATATTGTTCTCTATTATATTTTATAATTGATTAATTTATTCACTTAGCTCTATTAACATTTGCCTTAAAGCCACTCGCCAATGAATACTATTCATACCTAATGCTTTCCACGTCACAGTCTTATCTAAAACACTGTAAGCCGGTCGGCTTGCTGGTGTTGGATAGTCAGCAGTAGTCAGTGGGTTGATTAAAATTAATTCATCTAATAGACCCATGGCTAATCCTTCTTCCTGTATAGCTACTGCAAAATCATACCAACTAGCAACACCTGCATCTGTCCAATGATGAATACCTGTTGCATTAATCTCTATGGCTTTCCAGATAGCTTCGGCTAGTAAGTTTGCCCATGTTGGGGTGCCTATTTGATCGGCAATTACACCTAAAGAATCACGATCCTTCATTAAACGTAACATGGTTTTCACAAAGTTTT
>JALVEA010000474.1 GCA_027008665.1 Thiotrichaceae bacterium
GTTTGCGGCGTTAGGTTAAAAACGTCAGAGCCTTTCAGTTTTTGTTTTAACAATGACGTGAGATATTAAGATGAAAAATCTATTTATTATAAATAAACAAATATTATTAGCTATAAGCTTATCAATGTTATCTTTTTCTAGTGCTTACGCTCTACCTACTATTAACTATGGGTATCCGAATGTAAACCAAGATTTGAATGAGTGCTTATCAGCAGCAAGTAATGCTTTACCAAAATCAGGGTATAAAATAATTCAAAAAACAAAACAACATATTTTAGGTCAAAAAGGTAAGTTTTTTATAGCAACTATAGTTTGTGCAACTTATAGATCAGGCATAGCTTTTATTGTGGTTAATGGTAGAGGCTCAGATTCAAATCCTGTTTATGAGCGAGAATTATTACAGAAAAACTTTTCAAAAAATATTCGGTAATCCTATAAGAAATAAGGAGAAAACTCCTTATTTCTTTGCAAAGTAGAAGAAATAAACTAAGATTAAAAGTATTAAGGTAAAAAATTCAAACAGGAATTTTGTAACTCAATGAAGACATTTGGTTCAGAGAATATAAATAATGAAAAAAGTTTAAGTCCTAAAAAAGTTTCTTTATATTTTAAATTATGAGTACAGTAAATAATAAAAACCTAACAAGGCATTTTACTTGATGCAAAACTCAGCCTTGTTTTTGTGGCTTACGCTATCGCTTCAGCTTATCACAAAATCAAGTCTAAGTTTTGCACAAGTAAACGCGGCGTTAGGCTCGTGGAAAATAAAGCACCGAGATACAAGGTTATTGAAGCTACCGATTATCACTAAAGAAACAATAATATTAGGTTTATATGACATTAGAAGAACAGCACCTAAGCAAAATACACAAAGAAACATTACTGCAAATAAATAAAGTAAAAGCATTAAGTATATTTTCTGAGGAAAAGTCAGGGATTTTTTTTAAACATTTTACCAATAAAATAATTGTTTTGTTTGAAGCTATTTGGGCAGAGGATTGTTCCTTGCAATCATCGGTTTCTTCGTTACGTTATATATTGGAAGCACTTGTTAAGACAGAAAGATTTATAAAAGATCCTGAATTTCTATCTTTATTTTACTATCAGTATTTGAAGGATCACCATAATAGGTTGAAATTATTAAAAGGCAGACTCGAAAAAGATATTAGTATTTTAGACGCATATATAGAAAAAAAATCTAAAATAGATAAAAAATATTCTTTATATACAAAAGAAAGAGATAACGAGTCGTTTAAGAAAGCATGTCAAGAGCATGATTCAGAAGTAAAAAAATTATATGTAGCTATGTCTAATGAATTTTCAATTTATCTTGAGAGTGCTGAAATTGATACTATGGAATATTTAAAATTAAAGCTAGAAAGTACTAACAAAGTTTCTCTTTCGGAGCGTATTAAAGAAGTAAGTGACGAAATTGAAAAGAAAAAAATTAAGGGGGCTACTAAAAATAAATTTACTAGAACTTCTGATGAGTTTAAAGAATGCGGGCTTAAAGATGAATATGATTTTATATACTCTTTTACTAGCGACCTTCTTCATTGTAGAAGCTATTC
>JALVEA010000475.1 GCA_027008665.1 Thiotrichaceae bacterium
TCAATAGTGTCATAACGCATTGAAATACCAGGTGCTACGATACAACGATCATAGTCAAAGCTTTCACCGCCTTTAGTGGTTACTTTCTTCGCTTTTGCATCAATACCCGTTACATAGTCATGCACAACTTTTACACCATGCTTTTTAAGGCCTTCATAGCCAAACTTGATGCTGTCCATTTCACGATTGCCACCTAATACTTCATTACTTAAGTAACAGGTATAGTAATCTTTATTTGGCTCAATCAAGGTTACTTCGATGGATGAATCAGCAAGACGAAGGTATTTAGCAGCCGTTGCACCACCTGTTCCTCCACCGATAACAACCACTTTCTTAGTTGCGCCTAATGCTAAAAAGGGTGTACCTACCGCACCAACAGCCGCAGCCGCTGTAAGGGTTTGGATAAACGTTCTACGATTAACTTTAAAACTCATAATTTTCTCCTTCCCTTATTTTTGACTTGCGTAATAACTAAGTAAGGCTTTTATTCCATCTTCGCCTTCTTTTTTAAGTAACTTTTTCACTTTTTTCTTCATTTTCTTTGGCATTTCGCGTGTACCTGCATGGAAATCAGCCAGTGTTGCTTGAAGATAAGGTGTCCATTGACCTGCTAATAAACCAGAATCATCATCTGCTGCTGTTCCACCATCAGCATGGCATTTTTCACAATATTTATTGTGTAATTTCTTACCTTTTTTGGCTAGCTTTTCATCAAACTTTTGATCAGGTGCATTAACAAACTTCTTTTTAGAATAAATTTCAGCAACCTGTGCTAATTCTTCATCAGAATAGCCTTTTGCAATACGTCCCATAATCGTAGATGCAGCATCGCCAGATTTATAAGCTTTCAGTAATTCTGTTAAGTATTCTGCTGAAAAACCAGCAATACTAGGTGTTGCAGGACCTTTACTAACTCCATTAAAACCATGACAACCTGCACAAGTATTAGCAAGCATTGTTGCACTTGCACCACTCATTACGGCTGGTTTTTTCTTTTTGTCATCCGCTGCAAAGGCAGACGTTGACATACTGAGTACTAAACTAGTTAGTAACAGCATTTTAGGTAACATTTTCTTCATAAGCTCCTCCTAGAAAATAAGCAAACATAAGCAGCATGAATGATATAATATTAATCAAAATAAAATCATTGAACACATAAGTAAGGACAAGAGAATATTAGAAATATCATTCTTGTAATATGTAGCTCAAAAGCCCGTTTTAAAAAACCGACTGAAATAGTCAACTTTTAAGGGTTATTAATATTATTATTCCGCCTAGGGATGAAAATACGGTTATTTATACCGCTTGTCTAGTAAAAAATAGCTAGACTAAGTTATTATTTAATATAATGAAATACTAATATATCTATTTTCAAGTCCATAAGAGACTATGCGATTATTTATAAATCAAACTAATAATTAGAATCAGAGTCAGCTCATTTTAGATCAAAAAAACAACACAGAAACAACACTCTACAAGAGCCATTAGTTGATTTAAATCAAGAAAAATACAGGGTAAATACAGACAATCGAGAAGTTATTTTCTCTTTTTACATGCTTAAAAATTACACTAAAAAATAATAAAAATTAATTGTGGTTTATATGCAACAAAAATTATAAAAACCACTAAAAAATTGGGTCATTTCAGTGAATACTAAAAAAATACTTTTTCAAAACAAGTTTGCCTTTTTTACCAGCATATTGTTTCTTTCTACCTTTCTCTTATTCAATATCGCTAATGCAAGTCCTCATAAATCCCCGAGTAGCATAGACTTTGATAATGATGGTCTATCTGACGAATTAGAACGAAAATTAGGTACTGAACGTTATCTTGCTGACACCGATGGCGATGGTATTAATGACGGGATAGAAGTCGGAGCTAATCCATTACAACCACTTGATCATGATAATGACCAACGCATCGACGCACTCGATAGCGATGACGACAATGACGGCCTGCCAACTATTTTTGAACAACAGCAAGATTATGACAACGATGGTATTCCTGATTATTTAGATACTGATTCTGATAATGATGGCATCTCAGATGGTGAAGAAGCAGGCTTAACCTTATTAGACTCAGATCATGATGGTATTGATGACTTAGTAGATTCTGACAGTACGGGAAGTGAAGACAAAAATGGTGATGGAATTAAAGATCAATTTCAATTTCCAGATAGAAATAAAAACGGTAAACCTGATTTTCTTGATAAATCCATTCAATACGTCACGCTAAAAATACCTTCTGATGCTATTTTAGCTGAATTAAAAAACAATAATTACAATAGCCAGATTATCAACCCTCAAGTCACACCCTCTAAACCTTATAGCAAAGATGGCATTGACCTTACTAAAGATCAGGATCATGATGGCATTCCAGATGATATAGAAATAAAAATAGGCACAGATCCACGCCACCCTGACACTGATAATGATCGAGTCCCTGATGCTATTGAAATCGGCCCAATTATGGAATACCCACAGGATACTGACCACGACGGCATTATTGATGCTTTAGATGAAGACGATGATAATGATGGTATCTTAACCCGTGATGAAGACCCTAACCGTGACGGTTCACCCACCAATGATGACATTGATAATGATGGCATACCTAACTACCAAGATGCTGATGATGACGGTGATATGACCATTACCAAAGATGAAGGCGGCACACTAGACACCGACAATGATGGTGTACTTGACTACCTCGATAAAGACGACGGTGTTAATCGCTCCAGCACTCCAGCAGCATAGTTTGATAGTGTCGCTTTAACCATTTCAGAATGTGAGAAGATTTTTTTATAGCTTTTCTTTCATAACTCTATGAATTTCTAATAAAGGGAATGCCTCAGCAACGAAAAAATCAATAACTTAGGTTTTAAAAAGAATTTTTGTCGTGTACAAAGAACTGATTTGCATAAGAGTGTAGCTTTATGCAAACTATCAATACAGATTCAATAAAATTTAATTGATGCAGTACAGTTTGTTATTTTTATACTCTGTACTTATTTTTGATGAGGTCATTGTATGCCTAAACGTTATGAGATAGTTGCTAACTATATTGCGGATCAAATTCATTCGGGGTTGCTGAAAACGGATGAACGGGTGCTTTCGGTTAGGCAGTGTGCGGATGAATTGGGTGTTAGCATTTCAACCGTTATTCGTGGTTATGAGCTATTGCAAGACCGTTTGTTGATTGAGTCTCGTCCTCAATCGGGTTTTTTTGTTAGTCAGCGTTTTGAGCTTCCTGCTACGCCAGAAGTGAGTACGCCAGAACAACGTCCTGTTGAGGTTAATCTTGGTCAGCTTGCGCTTACCATTATTAAAAGTTCTCAAAATAAGCAGTTGATACAGTTGGCTGTTGCATTGCCTAAAATAGATGTTGTTGCGGTTGCTCAATTAAATAAAATAACAGCACAAATTGCCCGTGAACAATGTCGGGCGAATCAGAGTATTAGCGTTGATAATATTTCTGAATATGATTCGCCTCCGGGTAATGGGCGTTTAAGGCGTAAAATTGCACAACGCTTATTAAGTGGTGGTGTAAAAGTACATCCTGATGAAATTGTGATTACGGTAGGTTGTCAAGAAGCTTTAGTATTGAGTTTAAATGCAGTCACTAAGGCAGGGGATACGGTTGCTGTGGAATCGCCTAATTATTATGGCATGTTGCAGGCTATTGAAACTTTGGGCTTAAAAGCTCTGGAAATTCCAACGGATGCAAAAACAGGGATTAGCTTATCCGCTTTGGAGTTGGCGATACGCGAATGGCCTATAAGTGCTTGTGTTTTAGCGCCGAGTTATAGTAATCCTTTAGGGTCTTGTATTCCTGATTCGAGAAAGAAAAAATTAGCGCAAATGCTGGAAAAAGCAGATATTGCTTTGATAGAAGATGATATTAATGCTGATTTAACCTATGCAAACCATCGTCCAAGAGCAATTAAATCCTATGATCAAACGGGTAATGTTTTGCTTTGTTCTTCTTTATCAAAAACACTTTCGCCCGGTTTACGGCTAGGCTGGGTTGTTCCAGGTCGTTGGTTGGAAAGGGTGCAACATTTAAAACTATGCAATAGTGGAGCCAATGCTAGTATTAGCTCTTTGGCTGCGGCGCGTTATTTGGAGACAGGTACATTTGATCGTCATTTACGCCAAATGCGACAATATTATAAACGACAACGCGATTATTTTTTGCAATTGGCAACGAGGTATTTTCCTGATGATATACGCATTACATATCCTCAAGGAGGCTATATTTTATGGATTCGTTTACCAAAAGGAGTCGATGGCATGGCATTATATGAAGCTGCTTTAGAGGAAAAAATTGCAATTTCCCCGGGTACATTGTTTTCGGTTAATCAGCAATATAATAATTTTATTCGGATTAATTATGGACAAGAAAATGCACAAAATTTAGAGAAAGCCGCTATTTTATTAGGGCGTTTAATGCGGGAAATGATGGTGATCAAGTAGGAATATTTTTAAAACTCATCAAAACGACTACGTTCAATATGAAAAAAGCTGAGTACCCAAGAATAGAGTGGCCAAATAAGCAGACTAGAAAAGAGTGTTAGCCAATACTGCCATGTTGCGGGATTACTGCCTGTTGCTGCCATTATCCACAGATTAATCAAGAGATAAGTACCTAACACAAGAAAAATAAGTGCGTATTGATGCCATAATATACTGATGGATAAGCGTGGCAATAAGCGTAATGACATAAAAACAACAATCACCATACTTAATGCGTGTTGTCCTAAAATCGAGCCGTGAAATACATCAATAAAAAGTCCTGCTATCCAAGCTAATACAATGCTTATTTTTTTGGGTAGTTTTAAACACCAGTAAATAAAGGTAAGGGCTATCCATTCTGGTCGCCAAAGCAGCCATTCATCAGGCAATGGCAGTAATAGCAATAAAAAGGAGAAAATAACAGAGGCTATTATTGCGCCTGTGAAGCGGAGGGAAACACTATTGCCCATCGTGTATTTCTACCGTGTTAGGTGCTGTTATAGAAATAAGAAAATATGTCTTTTGGTATTGAATCATATTGCTATTACTTTTTTAAAGTTGATTTTTCATTCGCTTTGTTCTTTTTTAATTGGCTTTCAGGTTCTTCTTGATTGGCATCCATCATGGTCTTATTGTGCCAAATAGCTAACACTTCGCGGGTTTGAGTAAAATCAGTTAGTGTACGTGCCATGACTTTCATAAAGGAATCCCCTGAGTTGTATTCAATACTGCTGACAATAGCTACAGGATAACCTGGAGGATAAAGTTTACCGAGTCCCGAGCTAACATAGATATCCCCTTTTTTAATATCCATATTGGCTTCAATATTTCTTAGTTCAAGTAAATTGGTTTTCCCTGTTCCAACGGCTAAAGCCCCACGTCCTTGATCTTTAGTCTTAGTCTCTTCATCCGTTGATTTTTCTCTTCTTTTTAGTACCGTTTGATTAACCACATGAATGGCATGATCGCTATCAGTTAATTGCATAACCTCTGCTGAATCTGGTGCAATACTATCAATTTGCCCATAAATATTCTTTCCTGCAAGTATTACTTGTCCTGTGTATAAATGGTCGTTAGCACCGCGATTAATAGTGACTTTGCGACGAAAAGTATTGCCTGAAACAGATAATACTTGGGCAAGAAGAAGTTCTTCTCCTATTTTGGGAATAGCATTGAGTTGTTTACGTAGGCGTATATTTTCACTTGCAATGGAATGGTATTTTTGGTTTCGCGCCACATACAGATCAAGCGTAGAGCGCAGTTGCCTATTTTCTGCTGCCATTTTGCTATGTTCATTAAAATAATCCACCAAATAATCATAAGTATCAAAGGGTAGATTCACAGCATATTTAAAGGGGTAGGTGATCATTGTCAATGTTGTACGAACGGGATGCAAGATAGTATCCCGATAATCAAATACCATCACCGTCGCAGAGATTGAGGCGAGTAGTATAAATTTGAATAACAATGAACCCTGTGGGTTATGATCAAATATGTCATTCATAGTGGTGATTCCTAATCAGAAGACCAGAAGTCGAAACCGTCATCGTCGAGCATTTCTAAAATTTTGCCGCCACCACGTGCAACACAGGTGAGTGGATCATCCGCAACGACAACAGGAATACCCGTTTCTTCCATTAATAAGCGGTCTAAATCACGCAATAATGCCCCACCGCCTGTTAATACGATGCCTCGGTCTGCAACATCTGCCCCTAGTTCTGGAGGGGTTTGCTCTAAGGCTGTTTTAACTGCACTTACAATGCCAAACAGTGGTTCTTGTAGGGCTTCTAAAATTTCATTGCTAGTGAGTGTAAAACTACGAGGAACACCTTCGGAAAGATTACGCCCTTTCACTTCAATTTCTTGTAATTCCTTGCCAGGATAGGCTGAACCAATTTCACATTTAATTTGCTCTGCGGTAGCATCGCCAATTAACATGCCATAGTTACGACGCACGTAACTAATAATAGCTTCATCAAGACGGTCGCCACCAATACGCACAGAGGCCGAGTAAACGATTCCGCGCAATGACATTACCGCAACTTCTGAGGTACCGCCACCAATATCGAGTACCATGGAGCCAACGGCTTCATCGATGGGAATACCTGCGCCGATAGCCGCCGCCATGGGTTCTTCT
>JALVEA010000476.1 GCA_027008665.1 Thiotrichaceae bacterium
ACTATTTAAGCGAGCGATTAAATCGTTACTTTGCTTGATTAGTATTTGAATCTGTTCTTGATCAAATAATTGCACTCCTAAGGCAAGATCATCTTTATCCGCACTTAATAGCACTGCTGCAAGTTCATCCTTCTGAATGGGGGAAGCGGGGTTTAGTAAATCAGCAACTAATGGGGATTTTAATAAAGAAAAATGTGCTTCACGTGCCTGTTCTTCCTGATCTAATTCTTGATGTGCATGAGCGTCATCACCTGCACCTTTGCGTACTGCGAGCATAATAACTTGCAACAGTTTAACAATTCCTTCACGTGCTTTAGATTGGTCATCTCCGATAGCAGAAGCCTGTTCATATAATTTATCCAGCTTATCTTTTAGACTAAGTACCACATCGCTCTCTTCATTTCCTTTTAGTGCAATGGTTTGTTCTAGCGTTTCTTTAAAGAGTTGCGTAAATTGTACGATAATTTCATGATCCTGTCGTTGAGCCTCTTCTAGGGTGTCATCGGTCAGTTTGGGCGGATCAATAAATAATGGATTTTCAATCTTACGCAATAAGTGACGTTCAAATGAACCAGGGTTGTCGCTTGGTTTAAAAATCATACTATTTGACCTGCTAAAATTAAAGCGGATCATGCTAACATAGCGCGATAT
This sequence comes from Thiotrichaceae bacterium, assembly GCA_027008665.1. Classification (GTDB taxonomy): domain Bacteria; phylum Pseudomonadota; class Gammaproteobacteria; order Thiotrichales; family Thiotrichaceae; genus JAGLBW01. The sequence continues at coordinate 652 of JALVEA010000476.1, forward strand.
TTTCTAAAATAACCTCAGCAAAAATACCGCTATGAAATTACTACAACAAGCAATTCAAAAAGTTCTGGAAAGAAAAAATCTCAATGCAGATGAAATGACAACCGTGATGCAATTAATTATGACAGGTCGGGCAACACCTGCTCAAATAGGCGGATTTTTGATTGGTCTACGCATGAAAGGTGAGAGTGTTGATGAAATAACATCCGCTGCCACAGTCATGCGTTCATTAGCAACGCCTGTTGATATTGACGCTGATCATTTAGTGGATATTGTTGGTACAGGGGGAGATGGGAGTAGTACCTTTAATATTTCGACCGCAAGTTGTTTTGTGGTTGCAGCCGCAGGAGGGCATGTGGCTAAGCATGGTAATCGTTCTGTTTCCAGTAAATCAGGCGCTGCCGATGTCTTGGAAGAGGCAGGAGTTGATTTGTCCATATCACCTGAAAAAGTAAAAAGCTGTGTAGAAGAGCTAGGGGTTGGTTTTATGTTTGCCCCCATGCATCATAGCGCAATGAAATATGCCATTGGGCCGCGTAAAGAAATGGCAGTGCGTACCCTTTTTAATTTGCTTGGCCCATTAACAAATCCTGCGAGTGCGCCGAACCTGCTTCTTGGTGTTTATAGCCGTGAATGGGTAAGACTGTTAGCAGAGGTACTGCGCAAACTCGGTAGCCATCACGTTATGGTTGTTCATGCTGAAGATGGTCTTGATGAAATTAGTATAGCCGCTCCCACCTTTGTTGCAGAATTAAAAGCAGGGGAGATCACAGAATACACTATTCAGCCCGAAGATTTTGGTTTAAAAAGGCAATCACTCGATAGTATACGGGTTGAAAATGCGAATGAAAGTTTAGCCATGCTAAAGACGGTACTGGAGAATCAAGCAGGAACAGCACGAGATATTGTTG
>JALVEA010000477.1 GCA_027008665.1 Thiotrichaceae bacterium
ACAGACATTATGGGTAATTTTTCGGTCTGGGCGAGTTGGTTTATATCTTTGCCACTGGTGATAATCACAACTTCTGCTGAGGCGATAATCTGCTGATTTTTATCCTGTATCAGCCAATTTTCATCTACTTTTTTTAAGCTTATTGCTTCGCTTTCTAATATCACCTTGCAATGGGGATGATTGATAAGTGCTTGGCAAAAGCTGGCAGGGTTTATCCAGCCTCCTTGAGGGAAATAGGTGCTTTTATAGGGTGTGCATATACCACTTTGTCGTTGTGTTTCTGTACTATCGAGGCATTGTAAAAAGTCAGATGAAAAACCACGTTGTTGCAGTGCTTTCCAGCGTTTTTCTTCGCGTGGGTTGTGAGCAAGTTGGATCACTCCACATAAATCATATTGGATTTTTTGGGATGATGCGGTGAGCTGAGTAAGCTGTTTGAGGGTGTAATTAAATGCCTGTGTGTAAAAATCTTCGCCTAAACTTTCGATAGCCGTCATTTTAGGCAAGATAGCCCCTGCAACATTACCCGATGCTTCTGTTGCGAGCTTATTGTGACGTTCGATCAGCGTGACTTGCCATCCTGTTTGTAGCAAATGCCATGCAGTCTGACAGCCCGCAATACCGCCGCCAATAATAATGGCATGTTGCTTATTCCAAGTGAATTTAGGGTATTTAAACCACGGTTTGTCACTGAATTTGTATAATGGCTGAGGCATTAGTTGCGTAGCCCTATGCCCTTATTCAGTAGGTACATTGCAAAACTAAAGAGTGCAATAATAAAAACAATAATCAGTATAAAACTAGAGCTTGGGTTAATATCAGATACACCTAAAATACCGTAGCGAAAGCCATTGACCATATACAAAACAGGATTAAATAAAGAGACACTTTGCCAGAAAGGTGACAACATATTGATGGAATAAAAGACACCACCGAGATAGGTTAATGGTGTAAGAATAAATATGGGAATAATATTCATCGCATCAAACGTTTTCGCGTATATCGCGTTAATAAATCCTGCAATAGAAAATAAAATAGAGGTGAGTAACACCACTGTTATGGTAATAACAGGGTGCTGAATATCCATTTTTGTAAAAAATAAGGAGACGATAGTAACAACCAATCCGACACTTAAACCGCGCGCCACGCCACCTGCCACAAAGCCCAATAAAATCACAATATTAGGCGTAGGGGAGATAAGTAGCTCTTGAATATGCCCGTGCATTTTGGCTGAGAAGAAGGAGGAAACAACATTGGAGTATGAGTTGGTGATAACCGACATCATAATTAAACCTGGTACGATATAATCAATATATTTAAAGCCATCCATCTCGCCAATGGCTTTACCGATAAGGTTGCCGAAGATCACAAAATACAAGGTCATGGTGATCGCAGGAGGCAGAATTGTTTGTATCCAAATGCGTGAAAAGCGGAGTATTTCTTTGATGAAAATAGTATTGAAAGCGGTGAGTATTTCGCGCCAATTCATGCTGTCGCCTCCTTATTTTTCTCGATTAATTCTATAAATAATTCTTCTAGGCGATTGCTTTTATTACGCATACTCAGGATGCGAATATTGTTCTGATTAAAAAAGTCGAACATCATATTAAGAGAGCGACTTTTATCTAGCTCAACCTCTAGCGTGTTAGCATCGCGTAACGACATAATAAAATCATCGCTATGAGGTACTTCTGACAAGGGGTTTTCTAAATCTAAGACAAACATTTCGGTTTGTAAGCGAGACAATAACTGCTTCATACTGGTATTTTCGATTACTTTACCCTTATCCATAATAGCAATGTTATGACAGAGATTTTCAGCCTCTTCAAGGTAATGCGTGGTGAGGATAATGGTTGTACCTGCCGCATTTAGCTTCGATAGAAATTTCCACATAGTACGGCGTATTTCAATATCTACCCCTGCGGTTGGCTCGTCTAAAATTAGTAATTTTGGCTTGTGAATAAGGGCGCGTGCAATCATTAAACGACGCTTCATACCACCTGATAAATCTAATGCCTTTTCTTTGCGTTTATCCCATAAATCCAAGTGTTTTAATAGCTCTTCTGCACGACGAAAAGCTTCTTTGCGTTTGATACCGTAGTAACCACCTTGATTGACGATAATCTCAATAATCGGCTCAAAAATATTAAAATTAAACTCTTGAGGAACAAGACCGATAAAGGTTTTAGTAAGCGCTCTCTCTGTATCGGTATTATGCCCAAAAACCTCAATCGTTCCTGCTGTTTTATTAACAAGAGAGCAGATTGTTTCAATCGTCGTCGATTTGCCTGCACCATTCGCCCCAAGCAGGGCAAAAAAATCACCCTGTTGCACACTAAGGTCGATGCCTTTCACGGCTACAAAATCATTATCATAGACTTTCTTTAAATTGCTAATTTTTAAGGCTGGAGTAGTGTTGTTGATTTTTTTATTAGATATATTTTTTAACATGAGAAAGCCTATGTTTATATTGAAATGTGAGTATAAGTACCTAGTTCAAGATAACAAGAAATCATTAATTATAATTAAAAGAACTCAAGAATAAGATGTTTGTTTTTTCTAAGGGATCTTGGAGATAGGAGTAAAAATCTCAATAAACGATAAAGTGTGAAAACATCACAGAATACAGCGTTAACCCTATATAAAGTAATAACCATGACAGACAGTAAAGCTTTTTTAAGAGTAACAATAAAAATGCTAACCAAAGTTAGCGAGGGATGCCATTTAGAAAAAAGTAGTATGAAGGCATGGGTGGTGCTTTTACATACTGCGATGTGATTTTTCATTTAAGCTGTTTACAGTTAAATAAAAATTTCATTTACAAAATAATGGCAATTTACGGCAGTCTCTGGAGGGATTCTGCCGCTTTTTTATGCGTGGTCTATAATAAATCTCCGTATAAAAAGAATGAAAGAGAGAATTTATGAATTGGAAATATAGCATTATTATCGTTAGTCTATTGGCAATGTTAGTCATCTCTCTGATGTTAAATTATATCTTTTACAAAAAGGCATTTATCCCCTTACAGGCTGCAAAATTAGACCCCATCGGACTGAATTATTACAAACAAGACATTGCTAAAGATAAAAAAAGCGATAAGCCAATCGTTATGTTTTATGGTGACTCACGGGGTTTAAGCTGGCCTAATCCTTCTTTAGACCAATACCAATTTATTAATCGATCTATCGGCAATCAAACATCTATTCAAACGGTGGCACGGTTTAATCAGCACGTTTCCCCGCATCGACCTAAAACCATTATTATTCAAGTTTGTGTTAATGATCTAAAAATGATCCCTTTGTTTCCTGATAAAGCCAAACAAATTGTTGCTGACTGTAAAGCTAATCTGAAAAAATTACTGATACAGGCGCAGGCAATAGAATCTAAGGTTATATTATCAACTGTATTTCCTTTAGGAGAGGTCACGCTAGAGCGTAGGATACTTGGTATAAAAGCACAGCCGATTATGAATGCTATTGATAATGTGAATATTTATATTCGCTCATTAGCCTCGAGGAATGTCGCAATATTTGATAGCTACCAACTACTTAAAGGAAAGGGGCAGAAAATTGACAAGCAATACAGCCACGATTGGTTACATCTTAATAAAAAAGGCTATCAGCATTTAAATAAACATTTATTGGAATTGTTGCAATGAATACACTGGAAGAAAGATCGATTGATTGCCCATATTGTGGTGAAGAGATAGAAATACTGATCGATTTTTCCTTCGGTGAGGAATCCTATATCGAAGATTGCCAAGTATGTTGTCGTCCAATCGATATTTATCTTGGAGAAGATGAAAGAGGAGAATTAATAGTTCGAGTATCTGATGAAAATTCGGTATGATAATATTTTTTATTTGGTTATTAAAAACAAATACTTATGATTAAATTAAGCTGGGGTTAATATTGCTAAAAAGCTATAAAACGAAAAAAATAAAAGAAAGTGATAAAAAGTGTAAAAAATCAGTTGACCAAGTTAAAAACCGACAGTAGAATGCACGCCTCATTAGATAGATCCTCGATAACTCAGTTGGTAGAGTAGCGGACTGTTAATCCGTTTGTCGCTGGTTCGAGCCCAGCTCGAGGAGCCACTTCTAAATTGTATTTTTCTAATACAATATCAAATCTCAACTCATTTTAGGCACGTAGCTCAGTTGGTTAGAGCACCACCTTGACATGGTGGGGGTCGGTGGTTCGAATCCACTCGCGCCTACCAATAAGATGTTCCAAAAAGCCTATAAACTATTGTTTTATATATATTTTTCAGCCTAAGCTGTATCAGCTCGTATCATGCCGTATTACCTTATATTCCGACAAAAACGGGTATATTTGAGGGTATTTTTATGGTGTTCTTGCTAGATACCCTCTTTTAGGCGGGATGAATATTTATGAAACGAAACCTAAACAACACCCAAGCACAAAAATGCGCAAAACTAATCTAACAATTTAGCCCCTTTTTTTTGATCTTCTTCGTTATTGCTTTGGTCACATAGCCCGCTATGCTCCCGTCGTAATGCTTTGAATATCAAAAAATAGGATACTAAATTTTGTTTAGGTACTTAAAAAATTATGCTACCAATTCGCTACTATTTTCATTTTTTTGCAATACCTTATTTTCTCTATAAACCCACTTGTCTAGTATGGCTAATAGGCTTTCCATTTTAATTGGTTTAGCTAGATAGTCATCCATTCCTGAGTCTAGACATTTCTTCTTATCTTTTGGCATTACGTTAGCGGTTAGAGCCACAATGGGAATACGGCTATTTTGTTGTGATTGCCAATAATTTTGTAGGTATCTTGTTGCTTCGTAGCCATCTACTTGTGGCATTTGGCAGTCCATTAAAATTAGGTCATAGTCATGTTGTGGGTTTTCTACAATGGTATCAATAAGTAGTTGTCCATTATTTTTAATGGTGGACTTACAGCCTAGTTGGGTGAGCATCTGTTCGATAACTATTTGATTGACCATGTTATCTTCTGCGATAAGTATATTTATTTTTCCTTTGTTTTTTTGCCTAGGTTTTTCTTCCTGTTTTTCACTCTTTTTTGCTTCTGTTTGTTGAAGTGGTAATGAAAATGAGAAGATACTGCCTTTTCCTAGCTCGGAGATTACTTTCATCTCTCCGCCCATTTCATTTACTAGGCGTTGGCTAAGCGCTAAACCTAAGCCTGTACCACCGTAATTACGGGTGGTTGATGCATCTGCTTGGGTAAAGTAGTTAAAAATACGTTGTTGAGCTTCTTCTGATATGCCAATGCCCGAGTCTTTGACTTTACATTGTAGTAATGTGTCTTGTTGTTGAATAACAGATATTTCTATTTCAACACTACCATTGTCGGTAAATTTAATGGCGTTACCAAGCAGGTTAATAATAATCTGTCTTATACGCGTAGGATCGCCTTTAAAGTGTTTGTTTTCGTTACTTTTAAAGGTATAGCTTAGTGTGATACCTTTTTCATTGGCGCGTGGTTCTAATAAGCTAACTACTTCTTTTAGCAGCTTTTTAAGATTAAAATCAATTATCTCTAGATTTATCTTCCCTGCTTCTATCTTTGATAAATCGAGTATGTCGTTTAGTAGTACTAATAATGCATCGGCTGAATTTTTAGCGATAGTGAGTCGCTTGCGTTGGGGTTTATCTAAAGGATCATTTAAGGTGAGTTCTAGCATGCCAAGAACACCGTTCATAGGCGTACGAATTTCATGGCTCATATTTGCTAAAAATTCACTTTTAATTTTAGCGGATGTATTTGCGGCATCTACTGCTTGTGTTAGGCGTTTTAACAGTATTCTGACGTAAAAAGACAGAATCAGAATAGAAAGATATATGCTAATGGTATGGATAATATTGTTTATCCAATAGTCATTAATAATACAGGCAATAGTAAACCCAATAAGGCTAAGTGCTAGCGCCACATCGAGATGTTGTAAGCCAAAACGAAAACCATTGCCTACGATAAGCAAAATATAGAACCAACTGATGCTTAACATCCATTGTTCACCAACCGACATAAATGCACTGGTAGCTGCTATATCAAGTAGCATACCTGCAAATATACGGATATTACTTAACTCTGGTTTTAGTTTAATGGAAATTAAAAGTAGAAATGATGAGGTGATATATATAGCTGAAAATATGATGCTATATGTTGATCCTATATAGTTTTGGGGCAGTATCCAAAAGTATAAAAATAAACCAGTGCCAATGATAACGAGTAAACGCATCAATGATTGCTCAATTTCACTACCTAAGTGATCAGATAAGTCATTTATATTTTTTTTAAATATACTGTCCATTGAGCTCAGTCCTGAGTTTTTAATTTGAGGATACAGCTTTTAATGTTTCAGGCTGAGTATTGTTGTTATTATTTTGATATTGATTAGTAGGTGATTTTTTCTTTTGTCTGCGGACTAATATCGACATCATTCTTAAATTTCTTTTTGTTAAACTCATCGCAGCTTCTACCCAAAGGTCGATACTATAGGCGAGACTTGCATAGCTTATATTTTGATCATACTGTTTGATTTTATGTAGAGCAGTGTGTGGTATTTGATTACTTTCTCGTTCGGCGATAAAATTTTCAATTGCTTTGCGCCCCTCTCCTTT
>JALVEA010000478.1 GCA_027008665.1 Thiotrichaceae bacterium
CTTGAAAAAATCACTAAAATTGCATCATTAGTTGAACAGCAAGTTGATTTAAATAGATTATTATCAATTGCTAAATCAACACCTGATGTTATTGTAAAGTCTACCATTGATCTTGAATCTTCTAATAAGGAGGAGATAGTTTTATCAGGTAAAAAACTACGCATTGGTATTTGCAAAGACTCTGCTTTTGGTTTTTACTATCAAGATGATTTGGAGGCGCTAGAAGCTGAAGGGGCAACGTTAATTAGTATTAATACCTTGTCGGATGCTACCTTGCCTCGTGATTTAGATGGTTTGTTTATTGGTGGTGGTTTTCCTGAAACCCATATGGATCAATTATCTGCAAATAATAGTCTGCGAAAAGAAATACACGATGCGATTGAAGCAGGTTTGCCAACTTATGCAGAATGTGGTGGCTTGATGTATTTATCAGAAAGTTTAAACTGGAAGGGTAAAACCGTCTCGATGGTGGGTGTTATTCCAGCCGATACCATTATGCACCAAAAACCACAGGGTAGGGGCTATGTTAGGTTAGAAGCAACAAAACATATGCTTTGGGATAGTAAATTGGTGGGTATGCCAATTGCAGCGCATGAATTTCATTATTCAAAATTGGATAATTTAAGACAAAAAGGAGAGTTTGCCTTTCGTGTTTTAAGAGGGACAGGCATAACGGGAGAAGAAGATGGTTGGGTGTATAAAAATTTGCTCGCATCTTATACCCATATGCGAGATACAGACCGCTATCATTGGGCGAAGTATTTTGTTGATTTTATCAAAACAAACAATACCAATTTTTTAAGAGTTTAAGGATATAAAATATGTTTACAGTGTCAGCTGAAGCCGCAGCGCAAATCAAAAAATCCATTATAGAAACAAAGGCAGAAGGAGAGCCTTTACGTGTCGCGGTTGAGAAAAACGACAAAGGGGAGTTTCATTATCAAATGGGTTTTGATGATAGTAGCAAATATGGCGATGTAAAAGCTGTGTCGGAAGGGGTAGAGCTAGTTGTCGATGCTGCCTCTGCTAATTTAGTTGCAGGTATGATGATTGATTATGTCAATATAGAGGGTAAGATGGAGTTTGTTTTTATGAATCCAAATGATCCTAATTACAAAGCACCTGAAGAATAGCTAATCATTTGTACTCATGCCAAATATCTCTCTTAAATCAGTTCTGGAGACCTTGCCTTCACGTAAAAACAAGGCAAAGGGTGGGTCTGCTAAATGGTCTTCTACTTCTAATAGGCTTAAACGGAAAATTGCCAAGAGTGATTTACTAGAAATAGAACAACAAAAAGTTGTTAGCCTACCTTGGTTAGCAAGTATTGTTTTAGCGGCTTTAGTGCTTGTTTTTGTGGTGATTGGTTTTGTTTATTTCTGGTCTGTGGATGTGGGGCTAGAGGTTGGCTGGTTTATCCCTTTAATGACGATGCTGTGGTTATTTGCAGGCATCGGGTTATTATTATTACTGCTGTTACTGTATTGGATATGGCGAGAATTCAATCGCTTTGGTAATGACCTTTCAGAATGGGCAGATCATTTATTAAAAGGA
>JALVEA010000479.1 GCA_027008665.1 Thiotrichaceae bacterium
GATTGTGCAAAATAGTTGGAAGGAAAACGATGATATTAACCTCAGTCCTAAACAACAACAACAGTTAGCAACACATTTAACCGCTTTATTAAGTCAAAAACCTTCATTAGCAAAAAATAATTTGGTATTAAGAAAAAGCTTTGTTGATGATGCAAGAGCGATTCTCGCTAAAATGAATATGAGCGAAATCATTTATGCACAGTTAAAAGCGGATATTAAAGCTTCTCCAAACTTGCCTGATTTTGTCCTTTCTGGTGTAAGGGGCAAAGTTAATAATGCCGATGATTTTTTTGAACGCGCCTCAGGAAAACTATTAGATGAAGGAGTTCCTGGTTTATATACCTATCAAGGCTCTTTACAGATGCGTACAAAAAGCCTACCAAAAGTAAAAGTTTTTCTTAAAGATTTTTGGGTGCTTGATGCCGAAGCGGATAAAAAAGGCTCAGAAGCAAGTAGTGTTCTTGATGACACACTTCGTTATAAACGTGTCACAGGCGATGTTTTACGGATTTATATGCGTGAATATATTCAAGTTTGGGATGAATATCTGATGGATATAAAACTAAAAATGCCTACTGATCTTGAGGAAATAAGAACAGATCTAGAAGCCTTTTTACAAGGCTCATCGCCGATTAAACAATTTGTCACAGCCGTTGCTGAAGAAACCTATTTATCCAAACCAACACAAGGAGCTGGAGCAGTTGCTGAAGAAGCGCAAAAAGCAGGCGTTAAAGCCGCAGGCAAAGCAGGGCAACTGCTTAATAAGGCAATTGGTGACAAAGCATTATCTGATCTAACTAAACTGAAAAATGATGAGGTTTCACCACACTTTAAAAATATACGTCGTCTAGGTAAAGAAAATAGTTCTGACTATAAACGCATTATTATCAAACGCCTTAGGGAGCTAAACCGTACCTTGGAAGGTATAGAAGATGCTGAAGGTTCTGAACGACAGAAAAAAATTCTTAGTGTGCAAAAATCACTCGATAAATTAAGAACTGTCGTTAATAAACGTCCAGTCAAACCTGTTACCGCTTGGATGTTACAGTTTAGAAAAGCAGTGATTGAGATTCTCAATGGTAATACCAGTAATGCAACCAATAAATCATGGAAAAGTGGTGTCTATGCAAATTATAAGGCGAAAATTAAAGGAAAGTATCCCGCAGGTGGAAGTCCTCGCAATGCTATTCCCATGGGAGACTTTAGTGAATTCTTTGGACCGGACGGTATTATTGAATCTTATTTTAATGAAAACTTAAAAGATTCGGTTAATCAAGAAGGGAGTGTTTGGGTAGCGAAAAAAGGGGATATTTCAAAAATATCAGCAGAGTCCTTAAAGGAATTACAACGTGCCGACCGTATTCGTAAAGCATTTTTCCCCGCAGGAAGCACCTCTCCTAGTATCAAACTTTTTGTTAACCTCACCGTTACCGACCCTAATATCAGCAAACTAGAATTCAGTATGGGCGGTAAAAAATTAAATTACGAGCTAGAGGGTATTCCAGAACCCATGGGAATGGAATGGCCAGGAAGCAATCCTTATATCGGTTTAAATATTACTTATTTAGATGGTACAACAAAACTTATAAAAGCAGATAGCGAATGGTCTTTGATTGAATTTACTCATAAAGGAAGAGCAAAAAAAATCAGAGGAAATACTTATCGACTTGGATTTGAAGGCGTTGCTTTTAAATTTCGTGCTGATAGTAGTGACAATATTATCAGTGGTGTAAGAGAGCTAAGACGCTTTAAATGTCCAGAAAATCTAGTGAAATAACAACGAGAACAAGACAGATGAGCAAAAAAACGATTTGTTACTACGGAAAACTACCTTCTCATGGTGATTTTATCTCCCAATATACGCCAAGAGCATTTACCAATGTTTGGGATACGTGGCTACAAGAAAGTATGCTTCAATGGCGCAATAAATTATCTGAAGGCTGGGTTGCCGATTATATGACCATGCAACCTTATCGTTTTATTTTATCCTCTGGTATTGCAGGTGAAGTGATTTGGTGTGGTGTTTTATTTCCTAGTCGTGATAAATCAGGACGTTTATTTCCCTTTACCGCTTGTATCCCCTTATCTGCTGAAGATACGACACCGATTGAGTTATTTACTACTCATCATGAGTGGTTAGAGAAATTAGTACAACTGACTTTCCAATGTTTTAGCCGAGATTTTGATACCGATAAATTTCGCCAATACCAACAAAATTTGGATAATCTTGCTGCACAATGTCCAGATATAGTCCCACAATCAAAAAGTTATAGTTGTCAAAAAAGCGAGTCAAAAGTACAAACAGGTGCTTTTGCTTGGCATAGTTCTATACTTAAAAATAATGCATCAACAACTGCGGTTAATCACGCATTACTCAATAGTTTGCTAGATGAATATTGCCATGCTCATAGTCTTTGGTGGACAAGCGATAATGTTGATTTTATGTTATGTCAAGGATTACCTTCCATTGAGCTAACTCCCGCTCTTATTGATCAACAATGGGATAAATGGGGTTGGCTAGTGGACTCTAGCCCACAACAAGATAGTAATAATAACGATGAAACTCAGGTCTTTAAGGTGCCCTAATGAAAAAACTGCTTTGGAAATCTTACGGTATGACGGATACAGGAGCTGTTAGAACACGTAATGAGGATAATTTACTCTTGTTAGATCACGAAGGCATGTGGTTAGTTGCTGATGGTGCAGGGGGGCATGCCAATGGACATATCGCAAGCCAGATGGGGGTAGATGCTTTAACTCACTATAAAACAAGTAAAAGATTGGGCACGGATAGCAAACAGGCCTGTGAGTTGTTGCGGCAAGCAAATAATCGTATCGTACAAAATTCTAGAGTTAATAATCAAACATCAGGTAGTACCGCTAGTATTTTTCTTACTGAAGGAAAAAGTGCTGTTTGTATTTGGTCAGGTGATAGTCCAATTTATCGCTTTAGAGATAATCACTTAGTTCAGCTTTCCCAAGATCATAATCGTGTTGAAGAATTTATTGAACAAGGTTTTAGTGTAGAAGAAAGCGAGCATATGCCGATTGCCCAATACCTTACCCAAGCACTAGGTGCAGCGGAGGAGCTTTGCTTACAAACTCGTTGGGTTGATATAAAAGCCAATGATTATTTTATTATTGCCAGTGATGGTTTGACTAAAGAACTCTTATTTTCAGATATAGAAAAGATTATCAGAGATAATCAAGGCTCTGAAAAAGGTATTACACAAAATCTTATCTCAGAAACGGTCAATAGAGGGGCAAGAGATAATGTGACTGTTATCGTCGTTTTTTACTCTGAGTAGGTAAAACATCTTTTATTTTCAAAAACATCATTTACAGTAGGATATCCGCTAATATGTTTACTAATAATCCAGTAACACCCAAGCAATTCAGCGCCATTATGTTTGCAGATATTGCTGGCAGTACACGTATTTACTCCCAACTTGGGGATAATAAAGCGGAACAACTTATCTCTAATCAGCTTGCTAAAATGGCAGAAATTACAAAAGAGTATCAAGGACGAGTGATTAAAACCATTGGTGATGAAATTATGTGCCAATTTCCTGATGCCACTAATGCTGCTTTAGCGACTATAAAAATCCAACAACAAAAATCATGGATAGAAGATGGTTTGGCGTTGAATTTTCGTATTGGTTTGCATATTGGGGAGACCATAGAAAAAGAAGGCGATATCTTTGGTGATGCGGTCAATATGGCCGCTCGCATGA
>JALVEA010000480.1 GCA_027008665.1 Thiotrichaceae bacterium
TATTACTACTGAATTTTTTGTGCAACATCTTGAGAATAATCCAAGTATCAAAACTCGTTTTTTTGATAAAACATATATAAAAGGGTTTGTTGGTGATATAGAGATTCATCAAATATTATGGGAATTAGATGATGAAACTGATTTTGCAATAGCCCCTAATCGCTTCCCTTTATTGCAACAACAAACAATTTTAAGTTTGACCTTTAATAATAAAGAATATTTATATTCTTATGATAATATGAAAACAGCTATTAGCATTGGTCGTGATAATCATTGTGATATTGCTATTTATACCCCATTTGTTTCTCGTTCGCATCTTCAGCTTGAATTCAGACGCGGCAAATTTGTGCTCATAGATCACAGTACCAATGGAACTTATATTCAATTTAAACATCAACCAGAAATTTTTATTCGTCGAGAAGAATTATCACTTATTGGGGAAGGCACCATTAGTTTAGGAGAAAGTAATCAAGAAAATAATACTGATAACTTATATTTTAAAGTTTTTAGAAAATAAAGAGGGCAATCTTAATGAAAATTCCTAATTATGATGTTAAAGAGGTCATTGGAGAAGGGGGAATGGCCGTTGTTTATAGAGCGATGCATCAGTTGCTCAAACAAGAACGTGCCATCAAGATTATGTTTTCCTCTTTTGCAAATGAACCCGCATTTGAAAAAAACTTTCTCCAAGAAGGTCAAATTGTTGCCAGTTTAAATCACCCTAATATCGTGAAAATTCATGATGTAGGACGTTGTGATGAAGGATATTTTATGGCAATGGAATATCTGACAGGCGGGACTTTAGGGGATAAACTTAAAAGATATCCTTTGGTACTCGATGAGGCTATCACTATTATACAACAAATTGGTGGTGCTTTACACTATGCACACCAACGGGGATTGATTCACCGAGACATCAAACCGAATAATATTATGTTTAGGGCTAACGGTGATGCGGTATTAACTGATTTTGGTATTAGCAAACTACAAAATACAGAAGGTAATTTAACTCAATGTGGTTATGGTAAATTAGGGACTCCTCGTTATATGAGTCCTGAACAAACAACTGATGAAACACTAACACAACGTTCTGATATGTATTCGCTGGCTCTTGTTTTTTATGAGATGCTTATGGGCAAACCAGGGATAAACTCAAAGACAACCGTATCGATTATACGAGAGCATGTTCTTTCTCCTCCTCCTTCTTTTCCACCTGTCTATGCTTATTTTCAACCTGTTCTTGATAAAGCGTTGGCTAAAGAGCCTCAAGACCGTTATGCAACAATACAAGAGTTCGTAAGTGCCATCCTTTCACAAAAGCCTGATACAGATGATCAGACTGTTATTATCTCAAATCTAGATGAAAGCGCTAAGAAAAAAACTACAATCTCAGAAGTAAAATTAGAACAGAATTCAAACAATTCAACAGAAGCTAAAATAAACTATAAGCCTATGCTCTATCTATTGTTACTGTTTCTATCAGTCGGTGGTATAGGATGGTTATTCACTCAATCTAGTTTATTATCAGATCAAGATAATAAAATAAACACACTATTGAACAATGAAGTGCGTGATTTACAACCAACAACACCTCCTCAGATTTCTTCGCCCTTAAAAAAAGATCAAATAGTTGAAACAGAGCCTCCATTACCTAATCCGATAGTATCGGAAGAAAAACATATAAAAGAAGAAGTAAATACAGGAAAAAATATTTCCCCCTCTCCGCCATCTTGTAATGTCGGGTCAGATAAGATAGAGGAAGGAATAAATTGCTTTAATAATAAAAACTTAAATCAAGCAAAAAATATTTTTAACAATGTCATTAAAACAATAGGATATAAAGATTACGATCATTATTTAAAATCTACTCTTTATTTAGCACTTATTTCTATTGAGAGTAAAGATAATATTAGTGCTACAAAAAATATTAAACATCTTTATTTTCTTGATCCTGAATTTAAGCTTTCCTCTTATTCTATTGATAATAAAAATTATAATAAAATATTTGAGCAAACAAAGCATAAAGCAAGAGAAGCAGGAGATAAAGAATTTGATCATATCAGTCATTCTAGCTTTATCTGGGTTTCTACATGCAACCCCCCTTGTGCTAATGGTTTTTGGATAGGTGAAAAAGAAATATCTCAGCAGCAATGGTATCGCATTATACCAACTGAAGAGGATATTAATGATAAAGAACAGCCTATTAGAGATATTACATGGGAACAAGCGAATAAATTTTCAAAGACAGTAAGAAAACGTTTATGTTCAACGCATGAATGGACTGAAGCATTAAAGACTGTCAATACTGAGTCCTATAAGGATGCAATAATAGGGCAGTCGGGATGGTCTCCTTCTTCTGTTAATACAGGAGAAAAAGGGAAAACAGGAATTATCAATCTAGTTGGTAATATTATGGAATTTACTACTAATAAAAATAAGCCTTCTTATATTGGTTTATATTGGAGTCAAATGCCTGATGGATTAATGATGGATGATATTAAAAAATCAAGTAAAAAAGCAACGGTAAAAACCAAATCATTTAATATAGGTCTACGCCTATGTCATTAATTATTTTAAATTTGTGAGGAACTCGTTATGAAATTATTATCTATTATTTTAACCTTTTGTTTATTGTCATTACCTGCTTATTCTCGAACGCTAGAAGAAATTAAGAAATCAGGTTATATTATTGTTGGTACTGTTGATTCTAAAACAAAAAAACCTGTTAACTATATGGAGGGAGGGCATAAAGTCGGTATAGATATTGAATTAATGAGTTTAATTGCTAAAGAGCTAAATGTTACACTGCATAGAAAATACCATCCTACATTAAAAGAAAGAATCACATTTTTA
>JALVEA010000481.1 GCA_027008665.1 Thiotrichaceae bacterium
TAGACTCACACTAGTTTTTTTAATAGACTTATCATCATTTATTTCAAAAGAAAATTTAGCCCGTATTCCTTCTATGGGGTATGTTAAGATGAAACTAGCAAAATTTTCTTTATAAGAAAAAGAACTGATAGTAATCACATTCTCATCATGAGGAAGTGAATCAAGTATCTCGACGGGTTTATTAAATTTACTAAGTTTAAATGAGCGACAATCTGTATTAAGACATAATATTTTTAATGGAATACGCTCAGGGTGTTTAGTAGTATGGTAATAAGAGGCTAACTCTTTATGATCTAAAGCTGTTTGAATAAGTTTTTCACAATTCATTTTAAAATCTCCAAAACTAGGTGTAATAAATAAAAAAAATAACAAAGTACCAAAGGTTATATTTTCTAAAAAAGAATATTTGACTTTAATCATAACTCACCAATAACGATTAATATCTCGACCATAAGCAGCCCTTTCAAATGCTTTTCCTTCTTCACCTGCCTGATCCTTTCCATCCTTCCAATCCCCCCAATGTACTAACTCATGAAGAAGAGTAGATTCAAGCAGAAGAAGCATTTTTGCACTATTTCTTTCCCCCGAATTATTTTTAAAGTGTTCACAAATTGACTTTGCTAGGTAAACACGATTTTTATCTGTACCTCCCGAAAATTGACCATTTGCGCTTGGCATAACTCTATAATCAATAATAGGCGTAGCAGAACATGTGGTTAAAGCAGTATAAGCTTGGGTAGAGTTTAATTCGGAATATTTTAAAAAAGCTTTCCATACTTGGGGTTTTTTAGGTACCTCTCCTAGTATTTTATAGATAGCATCATATAAATTAGGATATTCTCGTTTTAGTCTAGGACTTACTTGCATAATAAACACCTCGTTTTGTGTTTTGTTTCTAAAAATTTATCATCATTCTTTGTTTACCTATTTATAAACTAATAAAATAATTTATAAATAGTTAATCACTTGGATAGCTTCCTACACTATCAATGTAATAGGTAAATTTAAATAAATTAATTATATACCATCGTAGGTTAGCTTATGTAGTGAAGCAACCTATACGTTAAACTAACCCATTGTGTTTAATAATTCTGTGATATTTTCACATTTTTTTTAATTTTATTCTGCTTGCGGCAGAATAAATCCATATTGGAATTCTTCGTCTTTAACAGCTATATGTATTCCAGCGTATTGTTTGCCTGATACCGCGCTTTCTAAGAATTTTTGTCCAATTCTAGGTAATAAATTATTGCTAATAATGCCGTCTACGACTCTGGCACCGCTTTCTACTTCGGTGCAGCGTGCGCCGATTAGGTCTACAACGTCATCATCATAGGTGAAGGGGATATGGTAGGTTTCTTGAATGCGTTTTTCGATTTTATTCAGTTTAAGTTTAATAATATGTTTCAATAACTCTGGGCTGAGTGGGTAGTAGGGAATAAGATCGAGTCGTCCTAATAAGGCGGCGGGGAATATTTTACGCAGTGGGTCGCGGATGGCTTTTGCGATTGATTGCGGATTGGGTCGCTCTTCGACTGATTTACCATCACAG
>JALVEA010000482.1 GCA_027008665.1 Thiotrichaceae bacterium
TCATATCCTCAAGCATAAGTTGTACTTCACCACGAGTAACGAAGAGATCACCTTCTTGAATAATAATATTACTAGGGTCTTGTGGGTTTGGATTTTCTTCGTTTTTCTTTGCTTTTTCTTCGGCAGATACATAAGGGCTAATCAACAATAAAGCTAAAATAAAGCATGAGCGTTGTAGTCGTGTATTTAAAAATATCATTAATTAAAAGTGTCCTAGTTGAATGGAAAATTCTTTGTTTGAAACGTTTTTGTTGAAATTATTTAGCGACATACCACCATTGCCCATCTTCAAGCAACCAGCGCTCATCAATGGGGCTAGGAAGTAACATTTCTCCACCACCTGGTTCTAAAAATAGATAATCAAGAACTAGCTTAACATTGGCTATATTTTTATTATCATCTTTTATAGTAACTTTTTTAAGCTCGATTTTTTTCCAGACAACTGCATTACCAAATCGGCTTCTGAATTTATTGAAGGAGTAGTTTTTGCGAAAGGCAGGGGTTTCAAATTCATAGGCTTTTTTCCAGTCTCTAGCAATTAAAGCTTCCCATCGTGCAATAGCTCGTTTGCCTGGGTCGATGGTTTTTTTTGTGCTGTTTTCACTGGTTTTTACATCGGTTTGAGTGTCCTTTTCTAAGTCCTTTTTATCTTCTGAACAAGATGTAAGTAATAAGGATAGCGAAAAAAGGAATAGGATGAATATATTGCCAAATAAACTGTTGTTTTTAAACATTTTTATAATGAATCCTTATAAATATATTGATAGTCTGAGCTATAATGAATTGATATTCTACTAGTGACTTCTTGTATGTCAATATCATTTCAGTTTATGATAAATGTTTAATAATGAAAATAGTATCCACCTTTTATGAGCGTTAATACTGCGAAACAGTTTAAAATATTAGCTAAAGAATCCATACGATCATCTAAGTTTGATCATGCCATTGAAACCCTACAAGAGGCATTAGAACTGTATCCTGAAGATAGAGAGCTTTTTGAGCTATTAGGTGATGCTCATAAGGCAATGGAAAATAGAGAGGGGGCGATAGCATCTTATACTAATGCTTTAAGCCTTGATTCAGGGCATCTAGGTATTGCATTAAAACTTGCGATGGTTAGCCTTACGGGTACAAATTATATTCAAGCATTAAAAGCAATTCATCAGCGCATTAAGCCAGAGCGATATATTGAAATTGGTGTGTGCAAAGGTGTTTCTTTTCAGTTAGCTGATGCTGAAAGTATTGCAATTGGTATTGATCCTGAACCACAACTTGATCTAACAAGCTTGCCTAAAAAGCACTGTGTTATTGCACAAACTAGCGATGATTATTTTAACGCCAATCGTATCAAGGACGATTTACAAGGAAAATATTTTGATTTAGCCTTTTTAGATGGAATGCATTTATTTGAATTTGCGCTACGAGATTTTATCAATCTCGAAAAATATGCTGCTGTGAATTCTGTTATCTGTATCCATGATCTTTATCCCCTTAGTGCCGCAACAGCAACGCGTGAACGCAATACCGCTTTTTGGAGTGGTGATGTCTGG
>JALVEA010000483.1 GCA_027008665.1 Thiotrichaceae bacterium
GGCAGAGCCATATTGGACAATAAACGTGGTGCTATCCCTGATGATATTCAACCAATACTTACCCGACTAGGCATTGATAAAAACGACTGGGTACAGCATATCCACTACTTTGAAAAACACTTCCCTACAGTTGCAGGTTGCATAGATAAATTGAAACTATTTGCAGAACAAACCTCACGACAATGGATAAAAGGCATGGGAATGGCTTTTGCATCCGTGCCTGTTTAGAAATCTATCTACTTATAAATTCCATAAATAGAACGCTATTAAACAATAGGCGGGATTACTCTTGCTTGTAAATTTGTGTTTATGCATAAATAAATATAAATATGCTCAAGTTTTCCCTATTAACTTATCTTCTTTCATAGCCTATTGGGGTCTCGTAATCAGATAATTACATGACAAGAGGAGTGACAGACGGTGAGATTATTGAGATAGATTAATGGATGTCCTAAATTATTCTAAATTATTCATGGATGTCCTAAATTATTCCTAAATTATTCTAAATTATTCTCCTAAATTATTCCTAAATTATTCCTAAATTATTCCTAAATTATTCTCTATTTTATGATGATGCTTTCAGGAGAAGAAAAAACATTCGAGATGTTAGGTGGTACATTTTTAAAGACTGTTGCTAAACCTGATTTGCTTATATAGGAGCCTTTGACATAACGTATCCAGATGGCTTGGATATTATGAGGGAATCTTTTATAGATGTTAGCGTAGATTTGAGGGTCATGCTCGCCACTGTCGCCAATTAAAATAAAACGGTGTTTGGGGTAACGTTTGATAATTGCTGTAATTTTTTCAATTTTGTACGCTTGAGATGAGCGAAAGAATTTTAAAAAGCTACTATCTTTAAGACGAAAATAACGTAGTGTTATGGTGCCTTTAGGGTAGTGCTTTACTATAAAGGGTTTTAAACTGGGGTAGAGTTGCCAAGGTGAGGCTGAAACATAGTGAAAATAAGCCCCTTTTGCTTTGAGTTGTTGGTAGAGCTTAGGCATTCCTTTGGTTATTTTATAATTTTCTACAAAGATATTTTTAAGTAATTTTTTCTTATCTAAAACATTGCTAATTTTTATTGTATCGTCAATATCTGAGATAACACTCAAGCCTTTGCTGGGAATTAGTTGCACTTCACCATAAAACTTACGTTGATTTGCTGTGAGTCCATCAGTTTCTATTTTCACCCAGCGATGAGGATAAAGTTCTTTTTTGAAAGGAAGATAAATTTTACTCACGGCATGGCCATTAGAGTGCGTTTGATTTAAGGCAGGATTTTTTACTATAGGGATATGACTGAGTTTAATGGATAATTTTTTTTCACCTTTATTATCAACAAGAAACCATTTAATACGTTCTTTAAAGTTTTTAGAATCAGTATCTTTATCATTTAACCCGGCTAGCTCCAGAGTCTCTGCAATAATTTTCCTGCTTAATTGACGTGAAATAGACTTTTCTTCTACTTCATAAACCCAGTGATGGATAGGAAATTCCCATAAACCTTTTTCTATGGTAGATGCCGAAGTCGGTAAAAAAATAACTCCTTCGCTACTAATGATGGGGGAAGCTATGGATAATGTGAAAGAAAATAGAAAAATAAATGTAATGATCAATTTCATTCTTATTCCTTGAACTCAAGTTTGAAGTATGGGGAATAAATTCCCCGTTCTGCGTCCTCAAATAAATTTTGGAACGAGTGAAAATTATTCATTATTTTTGCGATCATTCCAAATTATTAAAATTTCTATCTGTGTTGTGGTAGTCCTTCTAATGGCAATAGTTGTTGTAAATAAAGACATTTTAAAAAAAGCGATAAACGAGTTGGAGTATTAAAACCAATAACTTAAACCAAGATTCACTTGATAGTCATTATTACTATCTTTAGTGATTGAGCTATCTGTAATTTCGCTAGGTAAACGTTTGTATTTTGCTCCCCCTGTCATACTAAAATGCCTTGATAATTTGGCTTCTGCCTCTAAACCAATAAAGGGAGTCATTGCTGCTTTTCCTTTATAAGCTTTGCGTGTTTTAGTTGCTTCTGCATTTCTAACACCGTAATAATAATCGACGACTTTTTTACTTTGCCAATTTGCCCCAATAATAGGGGCGATAGAAACATTTCGTTTACCTGTCCAGTGTTTTGTTGAAGGATTAATGCCACCAATGGATAAACCAATTTCCGTGCCTTTATTTTTATAAATATCTTTGGTGATAGCGAGACGAACAGGTGCATAAGGTGTCTGTACTCGTAAACGAACACCGAGATCAAGGGATTCTTTACGTTCTTTCATGCCCTTAAAAATATCTTTATCCTTCGCTTTATAGCCTCGATTATTAGAGGTAGTGAGTACATCAACTGCGTATTTATTTGTTTTTATAACCGCATAGGAAAGACCACTATCATCAATATTAACACGTTCACCATGATAGGTAATGCTTGGACTAGCTTGTATGCTGATTTCAGTATTCTTGGTGTTATTTTTTTTATACATTGATTGGGTGGTTTCAAGGGATACACCTAAACCCCAATCCGCGAAGAGTGTGCTAGGAAATACAGCAAGCAATGTCAGCGCAGAGATAAGTAAAGTGGGAGTATTTGGAGTTACAGCTTTCATATTGATTCTCTTCATGAATTGATAATGAATCAAATAGTAAAAGTTTATTATGTTAGCGTCTGTGCTTGAATTGTTATTAAAATGTAGTGCTTTGTTAATACCTTCGCCAATTGTGATTTGTAGGGTGGATAAACGATAGCGCATCCACCAAAATCAACGTGTTGCGGTGGATGCGTTACACTTATCCACTCTACGGTTTAAATTTGACGAAGATATTGTTTGTAGCTGCTGTTTGATGCTTCCGAACTACAAAATAGCAACAATAAGTGGCTTGTTTGTCATGCCTAGCTGTATAACACTATTGGCTATGTTAAAAAATACATCTATTATTTATCACACCATCCTTCTTGTAGAGGATGACAAACGCCTTTCTGCTGTGGTTGCAGAGTATCTAGGAAAACAGGGTTTAAAAGTTGAGGTTGAGTTTAGGGGCGATACAGCCGTTAAGCGTGTTCTTGATTTACAACCTGATTTGCTTATTTTAGATTTAATGTTGCCTGGTTTAGATGGTTTGGAGGTGTGCAAACAAATACGCCCACATTATGATAAGCCTATTTTAATGCTGACTGCCCGCGATGAAGATTTTGATCAAATTGTGGGATTAGAGCTAGGGGCGGATGATTATGTAATTAAACCTGTGCCTCCTCGACTCCTATTAGCTCGTATTCGCACCTTATTACGTCGTATTCAACCTAACTCTGTCGTTGCTACCCCAAAAACAATGGATGATTCCTTGATTTTTGGTGCTTTGAAAATCAATCGTAGCGAGAGAAGCGTGATATTGCATCATCAAGAGATTAGTTTGACCACCGTAGAATTTGATTTTCTATGGTTTTTGGCCTCTCATGCAGGAAAGGTATTAAGCCGAGAGATGATTTTTACAAGCTTATTAGGGATTGAATACGATGGTTTAGACCGTTCCGTGGATATTCGCATTTCACGTTTGCGTAAATTACTAGAAAAAGATCCCTCTTTTCCGCAAGGCATTAAAACAGTTCGCGGACAGGGCTATTTATTTGTAGCAACAGGCTGGGAATGTGATGATTAAGTTTTTTCTTACACTCTACTTTACTTTTTTTGGTGGGCTGATCTTTACTTTTATCATTGTTTTTAGCCTAGTAGATGTCATTATTCAATCTTCACAGCCTCCCGCATTAATTGATCGAATTTTTACAGGCACATTTCGATCACTCAATCATTCCATTGAAAATTTAAATCCAGTACAAGTTAAGCAAAAAATTACAGAATATAAGCAACATTTTCCATCTTTATTTGATCTTTTAGAGATAAGCTCTATTGGTTTTTCAGAAGATCAATTAAAGCGTCTAGATCAAAATAAGCTGGTTTCCATAGAAGAGACAGATAAAAATAAAGTGAAACAGGCTGATGAGGGCGACAGTGTCACTTTGTATTATTATAAACGTCCGCATTCCTCTCAGGTTTGGCAAAGTAATTCCGACTTTGATCTCAATATAAACAATATGAATGTTACCGTAACAGGTGGGCAAATGATCAAGGGAATGTTTTTTATTGCAGAGCAAATTTTTGATCGCAATAACACATCACAATGGTCTCAAAATGTGAACGAGATACAAGCACTACAGAATTTTCCTGTGCAATTATTAACACTAGAAAAATTAAACATCTCGGAAGAAGATTTTGTCAATATCAGCAAAGGTGATGTAGTTAATATTAACCAAGGCGCTCGCTTAGTGATTTTTGCACATCGTATCAAAAACACTGCTCCTTATGTATTGCAGTTTGAAATAGCAGAAGTGCCTTGGTTTATCTATTATATTGTTTATATTGCATTACTCTTAATCGTGTTAGTGGTTGCTGTCCCTACCTTTATTTGGGCTTGGCCGTTATGGCGCAATTTATCACAACTTAAATTAGCGGCAGAGCAGTTTGGTTTAGGGGAATACCAAGTACGTGTCCCTTATTCTAAATACTCTCGCCTTGCAGAATTATCACATGCTTTTAATGCAATGGCAGAACGTACCCAACACAGCATAGATTCACATAAAGAACTCACCTCAGCAGTCTCGCATGAACTACGCACCCCTGTTGCAAGAATGCGTTTTTCGCTAGAAATGCTATCTACCAGCGATAATAAACAGGATATACAACGCTACACAGAAGATATTAATGGAGATATTGAAGAGCTAGATTTATTGCTGAGTGAACTGCTCACTTACGCCCGTTTTGATCAAAACAGTGGTAATATGACCTTTCAATCTCAAAATATAAAGCAATGGATGAGAAGCAGTATGAAACGTCTGCAACCTTTAGCCAATACCATTCAGTTGGATTATAAAATTCATCATATTAAGAATGACGAAAGCGCATTATTTGAACCTCGTCTTATGTCGCGCGTACTAGATAATTTAGTACAAAATGCACTGCGCTATGCAAAAACAAAGGTACAGGTTAGCTTATCTAAAGAAGGGCAATACTATTTATTATGTGTTGAAGATGATGGTCAAGGCATTGCAAAAAAAGAACGAAAAAAATTATTTGATGCCTTTTCTAGAATTGACAGCAGTCGAGATCGTCGCTCAGGTGGCTTTGGACTAGGATTAGCGATAGCCAAACGTGTGGTTGAAGGACATAAAGGAGAAATTAAGGTTGATGATTCCCCACTAGGTGGGGCTAGATTTAAAGTTAAATGGTTGATGTGATTATTAATTCGTCGTTGATTAGCAAGTTAACATGCCTTCTTCTTCAATAAAGGCAACCACTTTCTCCAAGTTTTCACCTGTTTTTAGATTAGTAAAGAGATAGGGTTTATCACCGCGCATACGTTGGGTGTCGTTTTCCATCACTTCAAGCGATGCACCGACCATGGGGGCTAAGTCTATTTTATTAATAATCAATAAATCCGATTTAGTAATACCAGGACCACCTTTACGGGGGATTTTATCCCCTGCCGCAACGTCAATAACGTAGATCGTCAAGTCGGATAATTCAGGGCTAAAGGTTGAACTTAGATTATCACCACCGCTTTCAATAATGACGAATTCTAGATTTTCAAAACGATCACATAAGGCCTCGACGGCTGAAAGGTTCATAGAGGCATCTTCACGAATGGCGGTGTGGGGGCATCCACCTGTTTCAACACCAACGATACGCTCAGCGTCTAGCACTTTATGACGCAGTAAAAACTCGGCATCTTCTTTGGTGTAGATGTCATTGGTGACCACGGCAAAGTCATACTTATCTTTCATTATTTTGCAAAGTTGACGTATTAAGGCGGTTTTTCCTGAACCAACAGGACCTCCGATACCTAATCTAAGGATAGAATCTTTTTTCTTCATAAGGAATCTCAAGAGCGAAATAAACGTGAATATTGTGTTTCATGTTGTGCGCTAAGAATGGCGAGCATGGGTAAGGATGCGCCAATCTCAGCGGTGCTAATGCTTAAACCATTGGCAATAATATCGGGAATAAGCGTCAGGGTTTTTGAAAGGATTTTTTGTCCATCGGTTTGTCCTAAAGGCACGAGTTTAATAGCAGCGGCTATTTGATTGTCTAACCACGCCCATAGATAGCCCGTACACGCATCTTGACGGCTAATATCCCATCTGACGGCGGCTAAAGTGAATAAGGTTAAAAAACTGGTGTTAGACTTTTTCTTCCAGACTTTTGCTTCTTTAATGCCTAAGTCAAATAATAAGCGAGCCAATGCAATACCGAGTTGATGGTCTTCATTACGCAGTTCTTTTGTTTCACGCTGTGCGCGTAGATATTGATTCCAATAATCCACTTGGTAAAGATCATTATCCGACCATGCTTGATATAAACGCGATAATAGCGGTATATCGGTTGCTTGTAAGCTATAGCGTAAACTATCGGCTAGGTAATTTTGCATTGTATTAGCGTCTATTATTAGCCCTGTTTCTATTGCCGACTCTAAGCCTTGTGAGTAAGCAAATGCACCCACAGGAAGCGTGGG
>JALVEA010000484.1 GCA_027008665.1 Thiotrichaceae bacterium
CACTTTTATGAAGATTAAAGCCACGTCCTTTTATATCAGAAAATAACGTTTCAATACGAAACCGTTTTCGATACCAATAAACGGCTTCTTTTCCTGTTGAGAAATTGCTAACTAGATAAATGGGGTTTTCGTATTCTCGTTCCCAATAGGCAACAGCTCTCAGCATTAAAACCCGCTGATCTGTAAATTCAACATCTTCTATTTCCGTTATTCCTCCTCTTGCGGGGCAAATATCTTGAAGATTAAACGCCTCTCCGTCTTCATAATACTTGCTCGTTTTTGCAGTTCGACAGCTATAATGCCAATGATATTTTTCGAGTAATTTAAGCTATTGCACTCCATCAAACTCACCATCATCGAGTACAACCACTTTCGTACTTTTAGGAATAATCGCTTGTACTGCCTCCATAAGCTCAATATGCATTTGTTCAGGAAAGTGACCTTTTTTCCTTTTTCGAGTCACCCATAACAAAGGGAAATGGTCGGTCATAACCGTAAAGGTTATATTTATGTTTTTTATAAATGAATAGATTTTGACCAACCTACATGGCTTTTGTCCCAGAATACTTTCACAGCCTGTAGAGCCTTCATAACCAAATTAAAGCATAATTAGATGATCATAATTACCACTACCGCATTTTTTCTCTAGTGTTTTTATAATTTTATTTGCTTTTGTTATTGATTCATTAGGTCCTCTAATATAAAAAGGTTTTCCATCTTTTCCAAAGTTATATTTTTCAGGACAGGCGTTGCTATCTATCGTTGCTAAAATACCTTTATATTTACGATAATCAGAGTGTGGGGAAAAGCCTAGATTTTTAGCATACTGAACGGATCCTGTAATAATTTTTTTTACACACGTGGGGTGTATTGATTCAAAATCCCCCTCATGAGATGCAATAATCCTTGCTTTAAAATCATTTTCATAATCATTGAGACTCATTAGATGAAATAGGGCATCTTTAACTCCTAAACAATAAACATCAACCACAAAAGCACTTACCGCAATTGAATCATCCATACCACGCCTTGCAACAACAACAGTTCCTAGACCCATGCTAAATAAATCATCTGGGATTAAACACTCATGTATTGGATATTTTGCATAGAGAGAAATTGGGTTTCTTGTATTTTTAGAAATATTTGCTATTTTTTTGCGTAAGCTTCTTTTCTTTTTTTTCTTAGCGAGCATTTTTTGTTTCTTTTTTTGATTTATTGCCATAACTTATAAAACTCCTGATTATTTGGTTTTAGGCCCCAAGGGGCGGGGAATTAACCCAAAAGAGATTAAATCCTTTGTTGTTGATTTTCTTGATTAGGCTATGCTTTGCAAGATTATCCAACTAGTTGCCACCAAGATAACCACAATAAAAGTCATATGATGGGCTACAGTTTTAAACCAACTTAAAGACTCATATTTTTTCCAAGCCTCTGGATACAGAGTATCACCACCTAACTGCTCAGAAGGTTGATATAAACCGAGAGCACTATTTGTTTTGATAAAATATTAGCAATTTGTACATATGCTTTACTATTGGTATA
>JALVEA010000485.1 GCA_027008665.1 Thiotrichaceae bacterium
CTGTGTGGAACGAGTTTGTTCGAAGCGAATATTAGGATGGGTTATATCGGTACGTGGAAAACCGGGAATATCGGTTTTGGTTTGGGTGCGATTTTCTGGGGTATTTTCAATCACACCAAAATCCAAAGCATTGCCTAAACAAGCCGCAACACAGGAAGGTTTTAAGCCAACCTCTAAACGATCCACACACATATTACATTTGCTGACCACGCCTTCAACAGGGTCAAGCTGCGGTGCATTATAAGGACAAACCCATGTACAGTAACCACAGCCAAAACAAATATCAGGGTCTTGCAATACCGCCCCATATTCAGCAAATTTGGTATAAGCACGGGTCGGACAACCTTTTAAACACACAGGGTCATCGCAATGATTACACGCCATCGAGATATTAAGGCGTTGATAATTAGGATAAGTTCCCCCTTCCACAAAGCCAACGGATCGAAACGCTAAATGTGCAGGATTATCATTTTTCTCGCTACAAGCCGCTTCACAGGCATGACAGCCAATACAATTATCTGCATTAAAATAAAAACCATGCTGTTTATAACGGTCTGGATTTTTTGCAGGTTGCTTTTCATTATTGATAATAAACTCATGCTTTCGTAGTTCATTATCCTCAGGTACAGTCTCGATAGGTTTACCATATTGGTTTACCTCTTTGCTAGGCTCTTTTCTAAGTAAAACATATTTTGGTTCATTTTCGCGTACTTGAATCATCTTTATTTCCTAAATTAACCATAGACAAACATAGTGTTTTGATTAATCTTTGTTTATTAATGGTTTTAAATTGATTACCTTAGAATTTCCGCATTTCCATGCTTAACTTCGCCGCGGCTTTTTGATCTTTTATTCGCTCAATTCGCACCGCATTTTGTTTATAAGCAGGTTGGCGCGAATGTGGATCTAATAAACCTAGTGTTAAACGATTCGCACAGTCATGAAAATGAAAGGGTAAAAACACCATATTCTTAGCAACCCGTTGTGTAGGAGTCGCCATGACCACTGCATCTGCACGTCGTGACACTAAACGCACATAATCACCGCGTTGAATACCTAATTCCACTGCTGCATCGGGATTAATTTCAATAAAAGGAATCGGACTATATTTATTGTTATTACCAATTTTCCCTGTTTTAGTACGACCATGCCAATGTTCAATTAAACGCCCTGTGTTAAGCCAAAAGGGGAATTTATCATCAGGGACTTCATTATTATCAATAAAGGGAAGCGGAATTAATTTCGCCTTGCCATCGGCATGGCGGAAGGTAGCGGTTTCGGTATAGAGTCGCTTACCGCCTTTGGGTGGCTCTTCGCCCGCCTCCTTTTGCTTAGCACTATAAGGCCATTGCACACCGCGTTTTTGCTCCAACATTTCATGATCCATACCTGAAATATCTGCTAAGCGTCCGACGGATAACTCTCCCATTTCTAAGAAAATATCTCCCGCTTTTTCAGGAAAGTTGACCTTACCTTCTTTATTAAAACGCTCTGCCATGCGGTTAAAAATCCATAAATCAGGCTTAGACTCAGCAGGGGCTTTCATTAGCGGCGTAATACGACTAATGCGACGTTCAGTATTGGTCATAACACCGTCTTTTTCTGCCCATGTCCCTGCAGGGAGAAACACATGCGCATATTGATTACTTTCAGAATCTTGATAGCAGTCTTGTACCACGCAGAATTCTAATTTTTCCATCGCTTTGCGAATCCGTGCGGTATTCGGTAAGGAGGAGAGTGGATTGGTGGCAATTAACCAAAGACCTTTAATCTCACCTGTTTCAATGGCCGCATAAATATCAGTTTGAAACATACCACGCTTTTTAGGGAAAAACTCAGGATCAATATTCCAAAATTTAGCAACATCTTCACGATCTTGAGCGCTCTCTAAGACGCGATGATTCGGCAACCCCGAACAAGATGACCATTCACGCGTCCCCATTGCATTACACTGTCCTGTAATAGATAAAGATGTACCACCTGGCTTGCCAATATTACCTGTTAATAGTGCTAGGTTATTAATTCCTACCACACCGTCTGATCCGTGGGTAGATTGATTAATCCCCATTGTCCAGATTTGCATTGCAGCAGGTGCTTTAGCAAATAAACGCGCTACATTGCGAATCGTATCCTCATCAATGCCACAAATTTTTTGTGCCGTGACAGGGTTATAATTAGCAACTTCAGCACGTAACGCTTCAAGACCATTGGTATTCGCCTCGATATACTCCTTATCTTCTAAGCCTTCATCTAAGATCACATACATCATGGCATTTTGTAATACCACATCTGTTCCCGGTGTAATCGCAAGATGCATATGGGCATTTTGTGCCAGCATAGTAACCCGAGGATCAATCACAATCAGCGGAAAATTGCGCTTTTCCTGCGCCTCTTTCATACGCCAGTAAATAATTGGATGCTGCTCAGGCAAATTAGACCCCCAAGCAATCAGACAATCGGTATGTTCAAAATCTTCATAGCACCCCGGAGGGCCATCCGAACCAAAAGAACGCTTATAACCTGAAACGGCCGATGCCATACATAAAGTGGTATTGCCATCGTAATTATTCGTACCGATTAAACCACGTGTCAACTTGCCAAGGGTATAAAATTCCTCCGTTAGCATTTGCCCTGTGGAAATAATTGCAAAAGAATCACGCCCGTATTTTTCTTGAATACGTCGTATTTCATCATGCGTTTTATCCAACGCTGTATCCCAATCACTCTTTTGCCATTTTTGATGCCAATGCTCACGCATTAAAGGAACAGTACCGCGTCCCGCAGAATCAAATAACTCATGTTCGAAAATACCTTTTAAACACAACTTACCACGGTTTACATCTGCATCCGCCACGCCACGCGAGCTAACAGGTTTACCCTCAGCATTAAAACCTACTTCAATAGAACAACCTGTAGAACAATAACCACAGGCAGCATATTTCCATTCTTTAATACCCTTATCGGCTATTTTAATGGGATTTTTTTTAGTTCGTCCGAATAACATCAGCCATCTCTTGGTTAGTAACTTAGTAAAAAATTATTAAGCAATTATTGTGCCAAAAATATAAACTTCTTCATTTACCTTAGTATTCTTATGAATATTTTTGTTTAGAACATCTTTATTTTAATTTTGGCAAAGGGATTGCCGAAGAAGAAAATTTTTAATAATTAGGGAAGCGCATCATTTAATGAGTGCGCTCCATTTTAGTGCATTGATTGAACATCTTCACTCGTTTCTAAAATTTATTTAGGAATGCAGAACAAGGAATTTATTCCCCGTTTTTAATCCAATGCAGTTTGTAATGGATAAGGAAGTTCCAAGCAATATGGGTAAATTCATTACTTGAAACTTCCTAATAAAAAACTATATATCAGCTTCATTATTTTCAAGCACTTCAGCTTCTTCCATATTTTCAATGGGCGCGATTTGTACTAATGATTCACCTTTACCCAGTTTAATCAGCGTAACGCCTTGAGTATTACGGCTACTGACTGAAATATTTTCAACAGGTGTTCGCACTAATACGCCACCACTGGTTATCAACATAATTTCATCATCGCTCGTTACACGTACCGCCCCTATTGCTTGACCGTTTCTTTTTGAGGTTTGAATCGCTATAACACCCATACCACCCCGCTTTTGTAGCGAGAATTGATCAATATCAGTACGTTTACCAAAACCATTTTCAGTTGCCATCAGCACTTTGCCTTCGTCAACAATAATCAACGCATTCACTTTGGTATCACCATCGACTCTGATACCTCGTACACCCGCTGCGGTGCGTCCCATCGTGCGTACATCTGATTCATGGAAGTGAATTGCTTTACCTGCAGAGGTGAACATCATCACTTCATTATCACCATTGGTAATGGCAACATCGACTAATTCATTATCATCTTTTAGTTTAATCGCAATCAGACCATTCGCACGTTGCCGAGAGAAGGCTTTAAGTTCTGTTTTCTTTACTGTACCGTTTTCAGTTGCCATAAAGATGAATTTATCATCTTCGTATTCACGAATTGGCAATACGGCTTGAATACGTTCACCTTCTTGCAGTGGAAGTAAATTCACAAAAGGACGACCACGTGAAATACGGCTCGCCATTGGTAATTGATAAACTTGCAACCAATACAAATAGCCACGACTAGAGAAGCACAATAAGATATCGTGCGTGCTGGCAACAAAGAGCTTTTCAATAAAGTCTTCATCTTTCATCTTAGTCGCTGTTTTACCACGGCCGCCACGATTCTGTGCTTTATAAGTATCAAGGGGTTGTGCTTTTACATAACCTGCATGAGAAAGAGTCACTACAACGTCTTCTTCTGGGATTAAATCAATATCTACTAAATCTTCACCAATCACATTAATAACAGTGCGACGCTCATCCCCAAAGAGTTCGATAATTTCAAGTAATTCATCACGAATTACCTGCATTAAACGCTCAGG
The DNA here is from genome assembly GCA_027008665.1 of Thiotrichaceae bacterium. GTDB lineage: Bacteria > Pseudomonadota > Gammaproteobacteria > Thiotrichales > Thiotrichaceae > JAGLBW01. The sequence goes on from JALVEA010000485.1 coordinate 4,448, forward strand.
GCGACCCAAAATATCCAGCAAATCAATAATACGCTCTAAAATCTCGCTATATTCATTTAGAATTTTATTTTTTTCTAAACCTGTTAAGCGATGCAATTGCATATCAAGTATTGCTTTAACTTGCACTTCTGAAAGCCAATAACCATCTTCTTTCAAGCCATAATGACTTGATAGATTTTCTGGTTTAGCCGTATCAGCATCACTGCTTTGCAACATTTCCAAAACAAGCTCTGCATTCCATGCTCGCGCTAATAAGGCTGCACGAGCTTCGGCTGGATTAGCAGAGGATTTAATCGATACAATGATTTCATCAATACTCCCTAAAGCAACCGCTAAACCTTCTAAAATATGCGCTCTTGCTCTGGCTTTACGCAATAAGAAAATCGTTCGGCGAGTAACAACTTCACGCCGATGACGTAAGAAAGCTTCAAGAATTTGTTTAAGATTAAGCAATTTAGGCTGACCGTGATCAATGGCGATCATATTGATGCCAAAGGAGGATTGCATTTGTGTCTGCTTATAAAGGTTATTTAAAACCACCTCGCCTGATTCACCGCGCTTCACTTCAACGACCATACGCATACCGTCTTTATCCGACTCATCACGTAAAGCTGAAATGCCCTCTATTTTTTTATCTTTAACTAGTTGGGCAATTTTTTCTATTAGGCGTAGTTTATTGACTTGATACGGCAACTCCGTAACAATGATTTTCTCACGCCCTTTTTTATCCGTTTCTATTTCCGCCACAGCACGGATTTTGATACTTCCACGTCCTGTCTGATAGGCTTTTTTAATCCCTTGTGCGCCATTGATAATCCCTGCCGTTGGGAAGTCCGGCCCTGGTAGGTACTCCATTAAATCCATAATATCCAGAGAGTCATCATCAATCAATGCAATACAGGCATTCACAACTTCTGTCAGATTGTGCGGAGGGATATTAGTCGCCATGCCCACCGCAATACCTGATGAACCATTGATCAACAAATTAGGCAAACGAGTAGGGAAAACCGAAGGCTCTGATTCAGAACCATCATAGTTATCAATAAAATCAACCGTTTCTTTTTCGATATCAGCTTGCAGATGATGCGCTATTTTAGACATTCTCACTTCGGTATATCGCATTGCTGCGGGAGAGTCCCCATCAACCGAACCGAAGTTACCTTGACCATCAATCAACATATAGCGCAATGAAAATGGCTGTGCCATACGCACCATGGTGTCATAAACGGCAGTATCACCATGCGGATGATATTTACCAATGACATCACCAACAATACGGGCAGATTTTTTATAAGGTTTATTCCAGTCATTACCTAGATCACTCATCGCAAATAAAATGCGACGATGAACAGGCTTAAGTCCATCTCGAACATCAGGTAAAGCCCGTCCGACGATAACACTCATTGCATATTCCAAATAGGATTTACGCATCTCATCTTCAAGGTTAATTGGGATTATTTCCCCTACAAATTCCGCCATAGTTTTATTACGCCAATTTAGTGTATTTTAGGCGGCGAAATATAACATATTTAGAGAATTTTAGATAATATTAGGTGGTAGGCATGCAACAAGATAAGACATTTTAGAACAGCATGGAAATAAAAATTATAGACAATTATAAAGGTACGTAGATATGTAGATGTTTTATGATATGAAGGAGAGAAAGCAAACAACCATGCTTGGAACTTCCTTATGAAATAAGCCCACAGAAAACACGAAATAAATCACTTTTAAAGCATTTTTTTGGTGTCTTTCATGGACTAATTATTTTTAATCATCTAATGACTATTTAGCTACCGCTGGAGCTTCTACCTTAGGTGTTTCTTTGGCTGTAGTACCCGCAAGTTGCTTTGCAATCGCTGCATTTAAGCGTTTCATTTGCTCTATTTTATGTTTCACAATATCAGCCGCAGATAGTTTTTTTACTGGCTGAGATTCCATTGCTTTTTGCTGTGGTGTTACTACTGAAGCTTGTTGAGGAGCATTCATTTGTGGCGCAACAGGTCTCATTATAGGCGCTCTAGGTGCCATAGGCACTGCCATATACATCGGTACTCCATTCCACCCTGAATTATTATTACCCCAGTTCATATTGGGCATTTTCCAACTAGA
>JALVEA010000486.1 GCA_027008665.1 Thiotrichaceae bacterium
GTCAGGAAAGGTTTCAAGCCAAACTAATATTTCCTCAGAGCGTGGAAACTCGCTAAACCGCCAAGGAGCGGTATTATTGAATGCCCCTTGAATTGCCTGTACAAAACGCTGTGCTGTTTCTCGACGTGTATAACCATTGCCATTTTGAGCAATATGATTGCCTGTTTCTAAAATAGTTGCCATTGGTAAAATGAACTGACACTCCAATTCTATATACTCTTCAAATTGCCCAATAATTTTTGCATGTTCTTGATTGCGACACGGCACATTTAAAATATTAGTAAAGATACTGGTATCAATAATACAAATACTACTCATCTTTATTGCCATTTAGCTTATCAAGCCATTTTAATGCACTTTGTTTGCGTTCTTCTGGAGTGACAGGGTTTTTAATAAAGCGATCAACAATACCGCGTGTAACCAAGTCTCCTAAGGAGCTTTGCAATATTAATTCTGCATAGTTATTAAGATCACTTAAACGGCTTAAACGACTATCGCCCTTATCAGGATCACGATAGCAAAACACCACATCACCTAATGCTTTATCGGGTATAGCATCCATTAAGGCGGGGTTATGAGTGCTTAGTAATAAGCGAATATTACGTCGTGTTGCTGCTTGATACATGGTTTTTAATAAATGTTTAGTACGGGATGGATGGATACCATTATCTACCTCTTCAATAATAACTGTCGAGCCTTCTGGGGCAGATAAAATAGCGGCTGCAATGGCTAAAACTCGTAATGTACCATCGGATAATAATTCAATGGGGCAAGGTTTTTCTTTTCCACCAAAACTTTCTATCAACTCTAAGGTAATTAAACCGCGACGTGGGTCTTTATAAAATTTTAAATCAATAATTTCTTGTTCAGGAAGGCTTTGAATAAAAAGAAGGATAGCTTTTTGGTTATCATCTTTATGTGGGTTTATAATCTCATATATACCCTTCAATGCTCTTTTTCTACTTGGAGTACTGTAGAATTTTTCACTTTTTTCATAAGGTTTAGCAAATTCCCAAAGAAAATAAAGCACACCAGCCAAGTTAGAACAGTTATTGTGTAATTTTGACGAAGGAAGACTATCGACGCGCATTAAACTAGGTATAGGGTCAAGAAATAAAGTATTATTTAATGTATCTTGAAAAAGACTAATCGCTTGAGGGATTTCCTTTTGTGAACGCTGATGGTTATTTGAAAAAGTAGCAGGACTTTCTAATTGACACATTATAGCAATTTGATCAGTGCAGTTTATTTTTGGTTTCGTCTTGCTTGGTATAAAATCATTATAAGAAACTTCAATATCTGTATGGAAGCCTATAGACTTACGTGAAATTTGATACAAAGGATCATTATTTTTATTAGATATAATCTGTTCTTGTGCAATATGCAATTGATGATCGCTTAATACAGACAACCCTTCATTACGAACTTCCAAGCTTATCTCAAGCTTGTCCCACTCATGAATATTGTCAATTAAACAGCCCAAAGTAAATTTCTTATTCTTTTGATAACCTAAATCACTGATACGCCCCCGTATAATCT
>JALVEA010000487.1 GCA_027008665.1 Thiotrichaceae bacterium
AATTAAAGCCATGGTAGAACAATTAATAGCCGAAGAGAATCAACGAGAAATATATATTTATTGGGGAGCAAGGGCTAAAGAAGATTTATATAGCAATGAATTAGTTGAAAAATGGGAGCAACAATACGCCCATATTCATTATGTGCCTGTCCTTTCTTCTGCTAAAACAACAGATCAATGGCAAGGACGTGAAGGTTTTGTGCATCAAAGCGTTGCCGATGACTTTAGTGACTTATCAGCTTATGAAGTCTATATGGCAGGCCCTCCCCCGATGATTAATGCTGCTAAAAAGCAATTTAATCAACAAGGGCTACCCGATGAACAAATGTTTTCAGATGCTTTTGATTACAGTGCTGATAGTCAAAAAAAGAAGAATCCTTAGTTATTTTAGTCCTTCAAGATATTCTGATAGAACTTTAATATCATCTTCAGAAACAGAAGCCATAATAGCTTTCATTATCACTGCTTGTCCGTTATTTCTTGCACCGCTTTTAATGTCTTTCATTTGTTGTGATAGGTACTCTTTTGATTGCCCTGCAAGCTTAGGATAAGCAGGTGACACAGGAGTTTTCGCATCAGCACCATGACAGGCAGGGCAACCTTTAGCGGTATAAGTCCCAGCACCATCAGCAGCTATTGCTGTACTACTGAGTAATATAATAAGAGAGGTTGCGAAGGCGGTAGTGAGCTTAATAAGTTTTAACATAATTGTCTCCTAGATTGAATAATTGAATACTTATTTTGAGTCAAGTATAGTGCCCAGAAGGAATGAACTAATTAATCTAGGTCAATTCTTCCTTCAAAGTTCAATCAAAATCACCGTTAACAATTAGAAAAACTGATTATCATTAAGTATTAAGAACCACTTTTGTTCATCGTGATCAGTCTTATAGGATTCCTTTGTACCTCAGGCTGTGCAAATATTCTAGGACAAAAGAAAAATGAGGAAAAATTTTCGATTACCAAAAAACAACTCCTAAAGTAAGATCATCCACTTTGTCTAGGTAGCCGATTTAGAACTCCCATCATCTACTGTTTATGATATAATGAAAGAGTTACGTACACGTTGGAAAATTAAAAACGAAACTTTTAATATCCTCAAAAACCAAGGCTACCATTTTGAACACAACTTCGGTCATGGCAGGCAATATTTAGCAACTGCTATGACTTAGATTTAATTCTACTGGCCTTTTTTTGTAGACCAGATTCAAAGGCTAAATTGCTGGCTATTGAAAGCAGTCATCATCAAGGCAAAAGTAAAAGCCGTTTCTGGGAAAGGCTCAGAACTAAGTTTAATGACTTTTTAATTGGCTCATGGGAAAACCTATATCTCTCTTACCTTCATCCACTGAAGATACTCTTGATTCCTAATACATCATAAGCCGAAAGGGTGTTTAAAATAATACGAAAAGATAAGGGAAAAGGGAAAAAAGATGAGGGAAATAAACTAACATTGATAAAATTTCAAATACTTGATTGATTCGAGAGGGCTTTTCCTGCTTGTTACTTTTTCCATTTTCAAAAAAATGTTGGTTTGTTTCTGGTGGGAGCTACGCTAAAGCGTCTCTAATATTATCCCGCTTTTTTATTTTTTTAGGGATTTTTTTATAAGTTTATAAAATAAACACACTAGGTATTTTTTATGATAAAAAAGGATACGATTACATTGATAGATAACTCAACGGGCAGGGAAATAGAGCTTCCTATTTTACGTCCTACTAATGGCATTCCTACTATCGATGTGCGTCGTCTTTATCAAAACTTTGGTTATTTTACTTATGACCCTGGTTTTCTTTCAACTGCCAGTTGTAGCAGTGCCATTACTTATCTTGATGGTCTAAAAGGTGAGTTACAATACGGTGGCTATCCGATTGAGCAGTTAGCTGATAACAGTACTTTTTTAGAAGTATGTTGCCTGCTTCTTAATGGTGAGCTTCCTAATAAAAAAGAATTAGCAGAATTTGAATCTATTATTACCCACCATACGATGCTACATGAAGCGCTAAAACGTTTTTATAGCGGTTTTCGCCGTGATTCACATCCAATGGCGATTATGGTGGGTGTTGTTGGGGCACTGTCTTCGTTTTATCATGATGATATGGATATTCATAATCCCAAAGATCGCATGGTAGCTGCACATCAGCTAATTGCTAAAATGCCAACCATTGCCGCTTGGAGCTATCGTTATGCACATGGCTTACCATTTGAATATCCTCGTAATGATCTTAGTTATGCGGCTAATTTTTTGCATATGATGTTCAGTATTCCAACGGAAAAATACACACCTGATCCCTTTTTAGTAAAAGCATTGGATTTAATCTTTATTCTTCATGCAGATCATGAACAAAATGCATCCACATCAACGGTACGTCTTACGGGTAGTTCTGAAGCTAACCCTTTTGTTGCCGTATCAGCAGGAATCGCCTCACTTTGGGGACCTGCACATGGGGGCGCTAATGAGGCTGTTATTCGTATGCTGGTTGATATTGTTGAGTCAGATCATGATATTGAGCATTATGTTGAACGTGCTAAAGATAGAAATGATCGCTTTCGCTTAATGGGGTTTGGTCATCGTATTTATAAAAATTATGATCCACGCGCAAGAATTATTCGTAAGACTTGTTATGATGTTTTATCTAACTTGGGTGCAAAGAATAAGTATCAAGAGTTATTTGACACTGCGATGGAGTTAGAGCGAATTGCTTTAGAGGATGATTATTTTGTTTCGCGCAATTTGTATCCTAATGTTGATTTTTATTCAGGTATTATCCTATTAGCAATGGGAATTCCACTGAATATGTTTACGGTGATTTTTGCAGTCGCACGTACTGTTGGCTGGATATCGCATTGGAATGAAATGATGAAAGATCCAGAATCACGGATCGGTCGTCCGCGTCAACTTTATATCGGCTCTTTGCCTAGAGATTACCCAAAAAATGAGACTAATTGATAAATAATAATGCAATTTGTCGCTATTTTTGATAAAACGTTCTCTGCTTGGTTAAATCCTACAACTGTTTGTAGAATTTAAATTTTATTTTTTAACCTGAATGTTACTTAATTTAGGTTTACAAAGAGGATTTTTAGATGACTTTAAGTAATGCTGTTATGGCGGGTGCGGGTGCAATGGTTTTAATAAGTGTTGCATTGGCAGCTTATGTTAATCCTGCCTTCATTTGGTTAACCGTTTTCGCAGGTGTAATGATGCTTCAATCTGCTTTTACAGGTTTTTGCCCAATGGCAATGATTCTGAAGAAGATGGGACTTAAATAAATAATTAAATAAAGAACAATTTTTCAAGATATGTCAGAACCGCGTGAAATTTTTTTGCGCGGTTTTTTTATTGTTACAATTAATAATTTGATCAAAAGTAAAGCAGCGTTTAGTATAATAGCTATAGAATATAACCCAAGGAAGATAAAAAATAATGATTTCAAATAAAATTCTGCAATCAACTGTTGCAAAACGATTGGAAATCCTTAGAAAAAAGCGTGAACTCACCATGTCAGGGCTTGCAGAGCGATCTGGCGTTTCAAAGGGAACTCTTTCTGTTCTCGAAGATGGTAGTGGCAACCCAACTATTTCCACCTTGTGGAGTATTGCTGATGCGCTAGAAGTGCCTTTTAATGAGCTTATTAATACTGAGCCCCAAATTAATAGACGACAGTTTGAGGCCGATGGTGTTTCTGTTCAATTAATTGATCAAACAAATACTGATTTGAGAATAGAAGCCTATCATATGATGATTAAAGCCAATAGTCATCGTAAGTCATCCCCCCATCCTGCGGGCGTTGAAGAACAAGTCACCGTATTAACAGGTCATTTATTAATAGGAGCTTTAAATAACCCTAAATTATTAGGACCGGGGGAGCATTACCGTTTTAAAGCAGATTGTCAGCATATTTATTCTGCACCAACAGACAATGTTTCTGCTCTTATTACCATGCAGTACCCTAAAGAGCGTCAACTTATCAGTGAATATACAATTGTTAGATCTGTTCCAACAACAAAAGATGAATGGGACGATTTACTCAGTTTAATAAGTCATCATTCCATTGAAGTAACCAATGGTTTAGCTGTTTTTCGTCTAGTGATTCGCACAGGAGCAGAACCTGAAATTATTGCACGTAATATAGAAGCAAGACTGCTTAATAAGCGTGATCTAAATTACAAAACAGCTGTTACTCTTTATTTTAGTCCTGAACAAGAACAGTTATGCTTGTATATTTTTCCTAAAAATAAAGGCTATACTTATACTTCGCCTAGCAATACAACAACATCAGTCATTGATCAACAAAAAAACAAAATCATTGCTTATTCAAAAGCGAATAATATTAGTTTAAATAAGGGGCAAATAGAGGCGTTAAAGACCTTTGCGAGTCAGGAAAATTTACTTTATGCAACGCTTGCGGCAGAAGCACTTTCAATACAAGATATACCGACGCTTCCCCACCAAATAAATCATTTTATCGCGCAACAATATACAGCACAAAGCAATGAGCCATTACTTGAAAAACATATCAAAACACATAATGCTTACCAGTTATTGCACCCCGGTTATGCGCGACAAATATTAACCACAGGGGAAATGTTGCTTAAATATAGCAATGGAAATAGAGCTATTTTAGAGATGGGAACAGAATCAGGACTATCATTATTGATGTTATTAGACCTTATTCCAGAGTTAAATATTACAACACTAGAAGAAAATTCCACCGATTTTACTTCTTTACAAAAAAATACAAAATATTTAAACATCAATTTGCATGGCGATAATTCTTTAGAGTATGAAGAAACGCTAAAATACCCAATTATTACCTCCACAGGTATATCTCACCCCTTGCATAACGCTTATTTTTTACAAAAAGCTCATTCATTACTCGAAGAAGATGGGGTTTTATTGGTTGCAGATGAGTTCATAACCTCATTTAACTCAGAGAAAGAAAGGCATCAAGCATTAATCAGCCATCATATCGCTTATATGCTAGATGTGATTCGCATTATTTCACGAGACAATCTTGGTAATTTCTCACCAAATGAATATCTTTTCCTCCAACCTTATACAGAAATGCTTCCCACCATTGCTTTTATGGCAATCACTGCTTCAGTAAATGAAGCTATTACACATTTAAAACTTTTGAGGAAAAAAATACAGACGCATAAAGCCAATGTTCTTAGCAATAAAATTCTACTAGCTTATTACCATTTGTTAAATCTTGAACTAGAAGCCTTACTAGCTAGCATAGACCACAAAGTCGAACCTAAAACATCGCTAGAAAACTTCCTCACGCTTGCAGACAGCTCAGGTTTAGAGTTATTAGAACATCAGCGCGTTTATGCAAGCTTAGGAAAGTCTAAAACAGAAGCTGGAACCTATGTGCTTGTTTTCAAAAAATCACTCTAAGAGATTGAGAGTATGAGTTTTATAGCAGGACTAAAACAAAGTTGGCCATTAGTACTTGGCTATTTACCCGTCGCCATTGCTTTTGGAATTAGCGCACAAAATATGGAGTTAAGCACCAGCATTATTATGCTGATTTCCTTATTGATTTTCGCAGGCGCGAGCCAATTCACTTTTATCGCTTTATTTGCTGCCAGCACGCCATTATTGACCACAGTATTAATTAGCATAGGCTTAAATCTGCGTCATTTACTTTATAGTAGCAGTCTTTCACCAACGCTTAAAAACGTTCATATAAGACATCGTTTGATGATTGCCTTTGGTTTAACCGATGAAGTCTTTGCAACCACCTTTCATCAAATCAAACAAATCCCCGAAAAAAAACGCTGGTTATGGATACTAGGACTTGAGTTCGGTGCTTATGCAAGCTGGGTTATTGGCACTTTTATTGGAATTAAAGGCAGTGATTTTCTCTTAAATCATGTAGCAGAAATAAAGCCCGTATTGAGTTTTGCCATGCCTGCTTTATTTTTTAGTCTATTATTACCCTTAATGAATAAAAAAACAGCATTTGTGATCCTAATTGCCTTTGTGACTGCTTTAATTTTTACCTTATTCAATCATGCAACAACAGGAATTTTTGTTGCCGCTTTTATTGCTCCCGCATTTAGTTTATTCTTACAAAGCCATAAAAAGCCTTGTAAAACAAATAGTTGCAAATCATAAAAGTTACCTATCAAAAAATGACTACCCTTCTTTTTTTGAGATTCAAAGGATACCCCCATGTCTGACAACCTACTCCTTATTATCAGTATTATCATCATTGCCTTAGGAACTTATTTGATCAGAGCTATTCCACTTTTTATCAATATTGAAGTCTTACTTGGTGAAAAAAGAAAACAGTTAGTACGTCGTTTTTTTTACCTAATGGGAGCCGCTATTATTGCTGCTTTATTTGCCACCTCAATTGATTTATCTGCCTTTTCTTTTACCCAATTACCTACATTGATTAGTATGCTCAGTGGTTTTATCGGTATTATTATTGCTTATTTCTTATTTAAAAATAGTGGTATTAGCGTCTTAGTAGGACTGATAAGCTATTTAATAGCATCGTTATTATTTGTAGGGATATAAAAAACAT
>JALVEA010000488.1 GCA_027008665.1 Thiotrichaceae bacterium
TAGCTTTAAAAAAGACATTGCCGCCCGTTTAGCTCATAAAAAGCCCTATGTTCGTATTAGCAGTACGCCAGAACAGCAAATTGATCTGTTAATCGTGGTCGATCAAATGCTAACGGGCTTTGATTCTAAATGGCTAAATACTCTGTATATGGATAAGGTGCTGACCTATCAACATATTATTCAAGCCTTTTCACGCACCAATCGTTTATTCGGCAAAGATAAACCCTTTGGCACCATTCGTTATTATCGTTATCCGCATAGCATGAAACGCAATATTGACGATGCAGTGAAGCTATATTCTGGCGACAAAGCGATTGGCTTATTTGCTGATAAATTGCCGCGTAATCTAAAACAGCTCAATCATTTATTTGAAGAAATCAGCGAATTATTTGCCAATGCAGGCATCGACAATTTTGAAAAACTGCCTGATGATGTGGCCGAACGCGGTAAATTTGTGATGTTGTTTAATCAATTTAATGAACATCTGGAAGCTGCCAAAATTCAGGGGTTTCACTGGGAGCAATCTAGTTATGAATTTAACAACGAGGACGAGCAAAGCACAATCACCTTACGGCTTGATAAAAACACTTATTTGATACTGCTATTACGTTATAAAGAACTGGCAAGCAAGGCAGAAAGCAGTGGCGAAGGGGGTTACGATGTGCCATTTGACATTGCAGGGCATTTGACTGAAATAGACACGGGTAAGATTGATGCTGAGTATATGAATAGCCGTTTTGATAAATATCTAAAAACGCTACAACAAGGTGATGCTAATGGCGAAGCATTACAGCAGATGGTCGGCGAGTTGCATAAATCATTCGCATCGTTAACACAAGAAGAGCAAAAACAAGCGAATATTTTCCTCAACGACGTGCAACGCGGCGATATTACGGTAGAGAAAGGCAAAACCTTGCGGCAATACATTACCGAGTATCAATTCAATGCTAAAAATACCCAAATTAAGGCAATCACTGATTTATTAGCTGCGGATAAAACAGACTTTAGTGAAAAACTCAATGCACTGATGAATACAGGCATTACAAAAAGCAATATCAATGATTTTGGGCGTTTTGATGCCTTAAAAGCTTGTGTGGATAAAGCAAAAGCCAAAGCCTATTTTGAACAACGCGATGGCAAGACAATTTCAGCATTTAAAGTCAATATTGAAGTGGATAAATTATTGCAGGCGTTTATTATCACAGGTGGCATAGATGTGTAATGTAATGAGTCTAGTCATTTGACTTAATAGAACTTTACAAAAAATAGAACAATAGCATGAAAAAACTACCCCTTGGAATCAGTACCTTTAGTGAAATCATACAAAAGAACTATTTATATATTGATAAAACACAAATAGCGTGTGATTTAATTCACTCTCATAAGCATGTCTTTCTCTCCCGCCCACGACGCTTTGGCAAATCGCTCTTCCTTGATACATTGCAAGAGATTTTTGAAGGCAATCAAGCATTGTTTAAAGGTCTTGCCATTGAGAAACAGTGGGATTGGCAAACAACCTTTCCCGTGATCAAA
>JALVEA010000489.1 GCA_027008665.1 Thiotrichaceae bacterium
GGGATTGAAAAATCAATGACACAAATAGCGCATGAGCTAGTTCAATATTTATTGATACAAAATTAACCTAATTGCTGTTTATCTTATATTTTCTATGGCAACATAGCTTTGAATTATATATTTATTCTACAAAGGGGAAGGATATGAAAAAAATAAGTCATTATGTTGAAAAAATAGGGAATCAAGCCGTTGAAATATTTCACCTAGTAGGGCTTTTTATAATAGGTGGAACAGTAACATGGACAGCCGTACATGAATATATGCTTATTATGAATAAATCTTTTGCTAGTTTGGATGATATTCTACTGCTCTTTATTTATCTCGAATTAGGCGCAATGGTGGGGATTTTCTTTAAAACCAAAAAATTACCCGTTATTTTCTTACTCTTTATTTCAATTACAGCTTTGACTCGCTATCTCGCTGTCGATCTTAAAACAATGGATAGCGAACGTGCCATTATGGTCGTAGCTTCGATTGTTATTTTATCTATTGCGGTATTAATTCTTCGATTTAGTGAAGTAAAATTTGGTGATGGTAGTGAAGATACTTTACAAAAATAGCAGGACTAAGAGAAGACAAGATTGCAATCTCCTTAGTGCATAAGAAAGTTTCAAGCAATGAATTCACAAAGCTCTTCGCAATGACGTGGTGGAAAAAGTATAAACTACTTTTTAGATAGATGAAGGATGCCAAAAGTAGTTTATATTTTTTAAAGTTATTGAAGATGCGACAAATCAGCAATATGCAAAAATAGCCCACGCATTTGTTGCAATAAAGCGAGGCGATTGCTTTTCAATGCTTCATCATCGCTCATCACCATGACATTATCAAAAAAGTTATCAATATCATCACGCAATGCCGCCAGTGAGCTAAGTGCTTCGGTGTATTTTGCATCACGAAATAAAGGAATGACTTTTTCAGTTTGAGTCATAATGGTTTGATGCAATCTCTTTTCTTCGGCTTCTATTAATAACTGAGGATCAACGCTTGCTGGAATATTGCCTTTCGCTTTTTTAAGAATATTACCAATGCGTTTATTGGCAGCGGCAAGTGGTTCAGCGGCATCTAGTTTACGAAATTCACTCACCGCTTTAACGCGCTGATCAAAGTCCAAGGGACGTTGAGGATTAACCTTAGCAATCGCATCAATAATACCAACCGCAATGCCTTGATCTTTATAATAAGCACGTAGACGCTCCATAATAAAACTGAAGGTTTCATTAACCGCCTCAGGGGCTTTGATATCGTCTTTAAATTGAATGGATGCGGTTTTTAATAGCTGCTTTAAATCCAATGATAATTCACCCTCGATTAAAATACGCAATATACCAATGGCAGAACGACGCAGGGCATAAGGGTCTTTACTGCCTGTGGGTTTCATCCCAATAGCAAAAATACCTAATAAAGTATCGAGACGATCAGCAAGGGAGAGGATTTTGCCTGTGGTACTTGCAGGGATGATATCATCGGCAAATTTTGGTTGATATTGCTCTTGCATAGCATCTGCAACGGCTTGGGTTTCAGCGTCTTTTTGAGCGTAATAGCGCCCCATAATGCCTTGTAATTCGGCAAATTCACCCACCATATCGCTCATTAAATCACATTTACTTAAAATGGCGGCACGATAAGCATCCTGAGTATTGGCATTAATTTGTTCAGCAATTGATTTACTTAAAATAGCAACCCGCTCGGTTTTTTCAAATAAAGTCCCGAGTTTTTTCTGAAAGGTGATTTTTTTAGTTGCTTCACGATAGGAGGCTAAAGTAACTTTACTGTCCTGCTCCCAGAAAAAAGCCGCGTCACTAAAACGTGGACTAATAACACGCTCATTGCCTTCGCGCACTACAGCAGGGTTGCTACTTTCAATATTAGCAATGGTAATAAAATGGGGTAAGAGTTCACCGTTTTTATTTACAATAGGGAAATATTTTTGATGATCTTGCATACTAGAAATCAAGCATTCCTGCGGTATATCGAGGAATTTTTTATCAAAATTACCCGTGATAGCAATCGGCCATTCAATCAAGGCGGTGACTTCATCGAGTAGGCTATTTTCTATTTTTGCCGTCGCCCCCAATGCTTGAGCGGCAGATTCTGCTTGTTGACGCACGACCTCACGACGTTTAGAAAACTCAGCTATGACATAGCCCTTTTGCTCTAAAATATCAGCATAATCAGTCGCATTTTCCAGTGCAATCGCTTGAGGTGCATGAAAGCGATGTCCAAAGGTTTGATTGCTGGCGGTGAGATTCATTATTTTTTCAGCAATCACTTGTTGACCGAATAATATAACAACCCAATGCACAGGACGTACAAATTCAATCTCACTTGCCCCCCAACGCATCCGTTTTGGAATCGGCAAAGAGGCTAAGGATTGATTCACAATATCCCCAACTAATTCCGCCACTGATTGCCCAGCCACTTCCTTTTTAAAGACCAACCATTCGCCCTTATCTGTCTTCATTCTATCCAGTTCATTAACCGCAACCCCACAGGAGCGAGCAAACCCTTGAGCCGCTTTGCTAGGATTGCCTTCCCCATCAAAAGCAGCCGCAATCGCAGGGCCTCGGCGTTCAAGGAGTTGATCTTGTTGCTTCTCTGCTAGCCCTTTTAATAAAACCGCTAAACGGCGAGGCGCGGCATAGGAGATGACTTCTTCCGCTTCTAAAGCCGCTTTTTTAAAGCCGATTGCTACCGACTCACTAAAGGCGTTCGATAGAGAAAGCAAGGCTTTAGGAGGTAGTTCTTCAGTGCCAATTTCGATTAATAAGTCATTTGTATTGATCATGATCATTTCTCCTTCGCCACTGTTGTTAAATTATTGTTTAGCATCGGAAACCCTAGCGCCTCGCGTGAGTCATAATAAGCCTTTGCAATCGCACGCGATAAGGCGCGTACTCGTAACATATAACGCTGTCGTTCGGTCACCGAAATAGCATGACGTGCATCGAGTAAATTAAACGCATGAGAGGCTTGTAGCATCTGCTCATAAGCAGGTAGTGGTAGATTGGCTTCAATCAATGCTTGGCTTTCTTTTTCTGCCGCATCAAAATGATGGAAAAGCTCTTTAACATTCGCTTTTTCAAAGTTATAGGCGGATTGTTCGACCTCATTGCGATGATAAATATCGCCATAGGTTAATTGACCATTCACCCCATCTGACCAAATCAGATCATAAACTGATTCTGCATTTTGTAAATACATTGCAATACGTTCTAAACCATAGGCAATCTCACCTGTAACGGGCTTACAGTCTAATCCACCAATTTGCTGAAAATAGGTAAATTGGGTCACTTCCATCCCATTGAGCCAGACTTCCCAACCTAAGCCCCATGCACCAAGCGTAGGTGATTCCCAATTATCTTCTACAAAGCGAATATCATGCTCTAATGGATCAAAACCAATCGCTTTTAAAGAGCCTAAATACAAATCTTGAATATCTAAGGGTGAGGGTTTTAACACCACTTGAAATTGATGAAAGCGTTGCAAACGATTCGGGTTATCACCGTAACGTCCATCGGTTGGACGACGAGATGGCTGTACAAAAGCAACATTCCACGGTTCAGGGCCAATTGCTTGCAAAAAAGTCGCAGGGTTATCGGTTCCTGCCCCCATTGCCATATCATAGGGTTGCAAAATGGCACAACCTTGTTGCGACCAGTAATCCTGTAGAGCAAAAATTAGCCCTTGAAAGGTTGAAACATTGTATTCCGACATATTTAAACGCTTTTTTTATTAATTAAAGAAGGCGGCGATTATACGGTATTTTTTGAAATAGGCTGAAATAAATAAAGTAAAGGTCTAAATTTAATGAAAGTTGGTCAGCAACACTCGTATAATAACGCCCCCAATGAATCTGCTATGAGAAAATACGATCAATGTCAAAAATAATCTACACCAAAACAGATGAGGCTCCTGCTTTAGCGACTTATTCCTTTTTACCTATTGTACAAGCATTTACCAAAGCGGCTGGGATTGAGGTTGAAACTAAAGATATTTCCCTAGCAGGACGTATTATTGCAAATTTTCCTGATGATTTACGAGAGGATCAACGCATAGAAAATGCATTAGAAATATTAGCTGAGCTGGTTAAAATGCCAGAGGCTAATATTATTAAATTGCCTAATATTAGTGCTTCTATTCCACAGTTAAAGGCAGCCATTAGCGAATTACAAGCACAGGGTTATAAAATTCCGAACTATCCTGAACAAGCTAACACCGAAGCAGAGCAAGCAGTACAAGCCCGTTATGCCAAAGTCTTAGGTAGTGCAGTCAATCCTGTATTGCGAGAGGGTAATGCAGATCGTCGCGTTGCCCCTGCGGTTAAAGCCTATGCACAAGCGAATCCACACCGTATGGGAGAGTGGAGTGCGGATTCAAAATCACACGTTGCTAGTATGAGTGAGGGAGATTTTCATTCAAGCGAGCAGTCGGTGGTGGTAACTGAAACGGATGATGTGAAAGTCCAATTTACGGATACAAAAGGTAATATCAGTGTATTAAAAGCATCCACTCCTTTATTAGCAGGTGAGGTGATTGATGCTTCTTTAATGAGCGTCAAAGCATTGCGTGCTTATTGCGAACAGGCAATGCAAGCAGCTAAAGAAGAGGATGTTTTATTATCCTTACACCTTAAAGCGACTATGATGAAGATTTCTGATCCCATTATTTTTGGTCATGTAGTGGGGGTTTATTTTAAGGATCTGTTTAGCAAAAATAAGGCGGTCTTTGCAGAATTAGGCATCCATCCCAATCTTGGTTTAGGTGATGTTTACAAGAAAATAAGCAAACTACCCCCTGAATTAAAAGCAGAAATTGAAGCGGATATCGCTAGGGTTTATGCCAATCGTCCTGCATTGGCAATGGTGGATTCAGACAATGGTATTAGCAATCTGCATGTATCTAGTGATGTGATTATTGATGCCTCAATGCCCGCAATGATACGCTCATCGGGCATGATGTGGGGACCGGATGGTAAATTAAAAGATACCAAGGCAATGATTCCAGATCGTAATTATGCGGGGGTTTATCAAACTACGATTGAATTTTGCAAACAACACGGGGCATTTGATGTTGCTACTATGGGCAATGTTTCCAATGTGGGGCTGATGGCACAAAAGGCAGAAGAATACGGCTCGCATGATAAAACCTTTGAAATGCCCGCAGAGGGACGGGTTGAAGTTATTGATACTTCAGGCAATACCTTAATGTCGCATCAGGTTGAAGCAGGTGATCTATGGCGGATGTGTCAAACTAAAGATATTCCCATTCAAAATTGGGTAGAACTAGCAGTCAAACGCGCCCGTACAACGGGTCATCCTGCTATTTTTTGGTTAGATTCCGAACGTGCGCATGATCAAATATTAATAAAAAAGGTTAATCAATATTTATCTGATCATAATACGGATGGCTTAGATATTCAGATTATGTCGCCGATTAAAGCCACCCAATATACTCTAGAGCGACTCAAGGCAGGCAAAGATACAATTTCTGTCACAGGCAATATACTACGCGATTATCTCACCGATTTATTTCCTATTTTAGAATTAGGAACCAGTGCCAAAATGCTCTCTATTGTGCCATTGCTCGCAGGTGGTGGATTATTTGAAACAGGCGCAGGCGGTTCAGCCCCTAAGCATGTTCAACAATTTATCACCGAAAATCATCTACGTTGGGATTCATTAGGTGAATATTTAGCATTAGGTGTCTCGCTCGAAGATTTGGCCACTAAAACAGAGAATAAAAAGGCACAAATATTAGCCGATACACTCAGCGAAGCCACCTCAAACTATCTTAAAAATAATAACTCCCCCTCGCGCGTAGTGAATGAATTAGATAATCGTGGCAGTAGCTTTTATTTAGCAATGTACTGGGCAATGGCATTAGCCCAGCAAGATCAAGACGCTGATTTAAAACACTTATTTAAACCACTGGCACAACAATTAATGGAAAATAAAGAAAAAATTATTGCCCAATTAAATGCCGTACAAGGACAAAAAATTGATCTTGGAGGATATTATCATCCTGATACTGAAAAAATAGAAAAAGCAATGAGACCTAGTCCAACCTTTAATCAAGCATTATCAGAATTGCTTGAAAGGCTATGATTTTAAGCATATTTTTTAGAGATTGTGCAAGTATTCGTGGACCAGTCTCTTAACCTTGCTATTTTTAATTAAGATTAGGATAATCGCCTTCCCCCTAATTCACTGGAATACCTTTATGAATCTCATTCGCCCTTTTCATGGTCTACGTCCTGCCGCAGGTCGTGGTGCTGATGTTGTTGCCCCTCCTTATGATGTTCTTAATACGCAAGAAGCGATTGAACGTGCCGAGGGTCGCCCTTGGAGTTTTTTACATATTTCACGCCCAGAAATTGATTTACCCACAGGCACAGACCCCTATGATGCATCAGTCTATGCTAAAGCCAGTGAAAACTTGGAAAAAATGATAAACGAAGGGGTATTAGTCAAAGATGAAAATGCTAATTACTATGCATATCGTCTTATTATGGATGGACATGAGCAAATTGGTTTA
>JALVEA010000490.1 GCA_027008665.1 Thiotrichaceae bacterium
ATCTAGCGGTTAATGGGCATCCTGATATTAAAAAACCCGATCCTGAGCGTAAATTCCGAACCCCTATTATTCCTGACTATGATCAGTTTGCAGACTATCCTAAAGGTACAAAAAACAAGCTGGATGAATTAGGGGCAGAGGGCTTTGTGGATTGGATTAAAGCACAAGATACTATTCTCTATACCGATACCACCTTGCGAGATGCCCATCAATCCTTATTAGCAACACGGCTACGCACCCATGATATGTTAAAAGTTGCCGAAGGCTTTGCTAAAAACCATTCACAATTATTTTCCTTAGAAATGTGGGGAGGAGCAACCTTTGATGTTGCATTACGCTTTTTACATGAATGCCCTTGGGAACGCTTGCGTTTATTGCGAGAAAAAATACCAAATATTTTATTGCAAATGTTATTTCGCGGTTCCAACGGGGTTGGCTATAAAGCCTATCCTGATAATTTAATTGAAAAATTTATTATTGAATCCTCCGAGCAAGGCATTGATGTATTTCGTATTTTTGATTCATTAAATTGGATTGAAGGGATGCGAAAATCAATCCAAGTAGTGCGCGAGCAAACCAATGGACTAGCAGAGGCGACGATTTGCTATACGGGTGATGTATTAAATCCCGATCCTCATTATCAATATAATCTTAATTATTACACTGATTTAGCAAAACGCCTAGAAGATGCCGGCGCGCATATTATCGCGCTTAAAGATATGGCAGGCTTATTAAAACCCTATGCAGCCCAAGCCTTAATTCCTGCCTTAAAAGAAGCGGTTGATCTACCAATTCATCTACATACCCATGATACCTCATCCATGCAAGCGGCAACCTTATTAAAAGCAATAGAAGCCGATGTAGATATTGTCGATGTCTGTTTAAGCTCCATGTCAGGGCTAACATCACAACCTAATTTCAACTCACTCGTTGCCATTATGCAAGGACATCCGCGTGAGCAACACTATGATCTTGCCTCATTAAATCAATATGCCAATTATTGGGAAGACGTGCGTGAAATTTATTATCCGTTTGAATCTGGCTTAAAAGCAGGAACAGCAGAGGTATATGAACATGAAATCCCTGGAGGACAATACTCAAATCTACGCCCTCAATCAATTGCATTAGGTTTAGAGCATAAATTTGAACAAGTAAAAAAGAATTATGCAATTGTCAATAAAATGTTTGGCGATATTGTCAAAGTCACCCCCTCCTCTAAAGTAGTCGGTGATATGGCGATTTTTATGACCTCCAATGATCTAAGCGAAGCGGATATAATAGCTAAAGGCGCAACCTTAGCCTTTCCTGATTCCGTAGTTGATCTATTTAAAGGCAATCTAGGGCAAACAACTCATGGTTTTCCCAAAAAACTAAGTCAATTAATTTTAAAAGGCGATAAACCCTTTACCGATGCACCAAATGCCCATTTAAAACCGATTGACATTGACGCTGAATTTGCCGCCTTTCAACAACGCTTTGATCATCGCTGTACAATGTCAGATTTCTTATCCTATC
>JALVEA010000491.1 GCA_027008665.1 Thiotrichaceae bacterium
GTCTGACCCGCACGGTTTTTCAATGTCATCATCATATCAGCGGTACTGTCACCAAACCCCTTATCATAAGCATCTGCTTCTTTTGCGATACGCAGACCTTTTTCCTCTGCTGTTTCAGCTATTGCATTCACAGTAAAAAGACTGATTAAGATTGGAAGGGCAACTTTTATCATTATTTTCATCATTTTTTCCTTTTTTTCATTTATTTAATCTATTTGTTTCTATTACTTAACAATACCTTTGTCAAATCTAAACAGTAGGGTGGATAAGTGCAACGCATCCACCGCAACACGTTGATTTTGGTGGATGCGCTACCGCTTATCCACCCTACAAATCTTATAGGAAGTTACTTATTAGTTAACCAACCATCTAATTTAATTAATAACGGTGGTAATAAGAGAAAATCCGCCATTAAGGCAAAGGCGATCACAATCGAGGTTAATAACCCCATACCTGCATTTAACTCAAAGGAGGAGGTGGATAAGACCATAAAACCTGCAACAAGTGCTAGTGAAGTGACCCATAAGGCAACACCGACGGTTGAGAAGGCATAGCGAACTGCATCTTCTGCACTTAAATTTTGTTCTCGCCGAGCGCGAATATATTTACTCAAAAAGTGAATTGTATCATCCACTACAATCCCTAATGTCATTGCTGTCACCACCGATAAAGCAAGACCAATTTCACCATCTATTATCGCCCAAAAGCCAAATGCCATCCCTGCGGGTACTAAATTAGGCGCTAAACTTAACAGCCCATAACGTACAGAACCTAGAGCAATAATCAAAATAATAGAGATAAGAACCAATGCTACCGTTGTCCCTGTCAGCATACTGATAATATTTTTCATACCAATATGTGCAAACATAACTGTCGGGCTAGCACCGACACTTTTGATTAGCGGTGTATTCTTTGCCATCCAAGCATTGACACGTTTTTCAAATGCTAAGATATTCTGAGTTGAAATGGTTTTCATAGTGACACTTAAACGTGTGCTTTTTTTCTCAATATCAATCTGATTATTAAGATCTAAACCGTAAGGCAATGACATTTCATACAATAATAAATACTGCGCTGCTAATTCCCGATTTTCAGGTAAACGATACCAGCTTTGATCATCACCGTGCATATTACGATTCAAGCGTTTAAAGGTATCAGAAAGCGTATTCACATGAATAACTTCAGGCTGTTGACGCAACCATTCACTAAATTTCTCGATTTGCGCCAAAATCTCTGGTTCTGAGATAGCCCCTGGTTTTTTTGAGTCTAAAGAGTAATCAACGAAATAAATCCCTGTCATATTTTTAACAACAAAATCAGTATCCGTGCGAAACTGAATTCGATCATCAAAATATTCCACATACACATCATTTAAGGTATTGGTAGGGACTAAAGCGATCAGCACTAGCGCCAAAGTCGTCATACTCATTAATAATATTTTTTGCTTTGCAATCACCCATTCAGAAAAGGAAACCATAATGCTTTTCATTCTGCTTTCTTTA
>JALVEA010000492.1 GCA_027008665.1 Thiotrichaceae bacterium
TGATTTCGGTCATGCACAATTAGGAGGGGCAGCTCCCGTTGTTGCTAATATCATTAAAGATGCATTAGGTTATAAATACCACTGGGCCGTTGCTGATTATCTACAACGTGCGGCACGTCATATCGCATCTAAATCCGATACGGAACAAGCTTATGCACTTGGCGAGGCGGCTGTGAATATGGCATTAGAAGGCAAAAACTCAGTGATGCCTGCTGTTGTTCGCACCTCTAACAATCCTTATACATGGGAAATCGGCTCAGGTGATTTAAAAGATATTGCTAATGTTGAGAAGATGATGCCGATGGAGTATATCAGTGAAGATGGTTTTGGCATTACTGATGCTTGTCGTGAATACTTGCTTCCGTTAATTGAGGGAGAAGATTATCCTCCTTATAAAAATGGCTTGCCTGATTATGTAAGCTTGAAAAAAGAATTGGCTGAAAAGAAGCTTGAAGCATTTGAAATGAAGTAATTTATTCCATTTGGGTATAAACTATAAGGTCGTGTGATTGATTTTACACGACCTTATTTTATTTAAAGTTCCCAAGCTAGGAGATTATAAAAATGTCAGAAAATACAGGTTGTCCCTTATGTTCAAAAAGGGATATTGTGATCGAAGATGGGGTTGCCATTGAGAACGACTTAGCTTACGTTCTTAATGATAATTCACCCGTTAGCCCTGGTCATTGTCTTATTGTTCCGCGTCATCATATTGCGGAATATTTTAATGCCACACGGGAAGAGAAAGCGGCCATTTGGGAACTTGTGGATCAAATGAAAGCGATTATTGATAAAAAACATAATCCTGATGGCTATAATATTGGAGTCAATATTGGCAAAGCGGCAGGACAGTCTGTACCGCATATCCATATTCATATGATTCCACGC
Source organism: Thiotrichaceae bacterium (assembly GCA_027008665.1). Classification (GTDB taxonomy): domain Bacteria; phylum Pseudomonadota; class Gammaproteobacteria; order Thiotrichales; family Thiotrichaceae; genus JAGLBW01. Next base: position 889 of record JALVEA010000492.1, read on the forward strand.
TATACAGGTGATATAGAAAACCCGAAAGGTGGTGTTCGAGGGGTTATACCGCATAAACAAAAATATGAAATCAAAAACTGATATTCGACCCTATTTGCTATTTGTTTAAGAAGTTCCTAAAGGATTCCCTTCTTCTTTTCGCAAAGTTAAAATATCAACGCCTGTTTTAGTGACTAAAAGCGTATGCTCCCATTGTGCTGATAGTGAATGATCTTTAGTAACCACTGTCCATTTATCAGGTAGTTGCTTTACATGGCGTTTACCAATATTAATCATTGGCTCAATGGTGAAGATCATTCCTTCCTTTAAAACGATTCCCGTACCTGGTTTGCCATAATGGACTACTTGCGGTGCTTCATGAAAGCCCTCACCGATGCCATGACCACAATATTCACGTACTACGGAGCAATATTGTGATTCAGCAAATTCTTGAATGGCATGACCAATATCCCCCAGATGCGCGCCTGGTTTTACCACTTTTATTCCTATATACAATGCTTTATGTGCTATATCACAAATTCGTTTTGCGGCAACAGAAGGTTTACCAATAAAAAACATTTTACTGGTATCACCATGATAGCCATCCTTAATCACGGTGATATCAATATTAATAATATCACCCCTTTTTAGTTTCTTAGCGCTAGGAATACCATGACAAACTTGATGGTTTACAGAGGTGCAGATAGACTTTGGAAAGCCATGATAATCCAATGGTGCAGGGATTGCCTTTTGTACATTCACAATATAATCATGACAAATTTTATCGAGTTCATTGGTGGTTACACCTGCCCTCACATAAGGTTCAATCATTTCCAACACATCAGCGGCAAGCTCTCCTGCAATACGCATTTTTCTTATTTGTTCTTTATTTTTAATAATGACAGACATTAGTTGTACAGGTTTCCTTAAGATTTATTTTTAGGGAGAATAACAGAAAAGTAGTTTCAATAAGTATAGTGTGGTATAAAGCGCGCGCTACATTTAGCAAAAAAACTTACTGACGGGGTATGGAGTTTAAGAGATTTTCTCTAATTTATCCCCGTTTTATTTCACACACGTATCGACACATCTAACAGGGTGCTGATTATTTTGCCTAGAGACTATGCAAACTTATTGGTTGTTCGTTGGGGTACGTGGAGGTCTAACCCGAAAAGGAAAAAATTATGGCAAGAGTAACTATGCGTCAAATGTTAGAGGCAGGTGTTCATTTTGGACATCAGACTCGTTATTGGAACCCTAAAATGGCACCTTATATCTTTGGTGCACGTAATAAAATTCATATCATCAATCTTGAGAAAACGTTACCGATGTTCAATGATGCCTTGAATGTTGCAGGAAAAATTGCTGCAAGAGGCGGTAAGGTCATGTTCGTTGGTACTAAACGTGCTGCTCAAAATACAATAAAAGAAGAAGCCATTCGTTGTAAAATGCCTTATGTTAATTTTCGCTGGTTAGGTGGTATGTTGACTAACTACAAAACAGTGAAACAATCTGTTCGCCGTTTGCATGATTTAGAAAAAATGCAAAATGATGGTTCTATGGATCGTTTGGTGAAAAAGGAAGTATTGACTTTAACCCGTGAACAAGAAAAACTTGAAAAAACATTAGGTGGGATTAAATACCTAAAGAAACTTCCTGACGCATTATTTGTTATTGATGTAGGTCATGAAAACATTGCTGTTAAAGAAGCAGTAAAATTAGGTATTCCTGTGATTGGTATCGTTGATACTAATAGCTCACAAGATAATATTGACTATGTTATTCCTGGTAATGACGATGCTATCCGTGCTATCCAACTGTATGCATCAGCAATGGCTGACGCTATCGCCGATGGTCATTTAAGCGGGGCGACAACCGCAGCTGATATGCAAGCGGCAACGCAAGAAGCAGCGCCTACCCCAGCAACGGAAGAAAACCCTGCTGAAATAGCTCCAGTAGCAACTCCAGTAGTAGAAGAACAAGTTGTTGTTGCTGACACAGCAGTAGCAAACTAATAAAGCCTGTCCATCTATGATTGCCATAGCCATCATAGATGGTGTCTTTAAAGTAGGAGCACACACAATAAATCTAACATTTTGCTTAAAAATTTTATTAGATTTATTATCACCTTCTACTTATCAAATCTATAGAAATTTTTAGGAAAATTTAATTATGGCTATTACAGCTGCAATGGTAAAAGAATTACGTGAGCGTACTGGCGCTGGCATGATGGACTGTAAAAAAGTATTGGTTGAAACTGATGGTGATTTGGACGCTGCCATTGATGTGATGCGAAAATCTGGTGCTGCTAAAGCAGATAAAAAAGCCGGTCGTATTGCTGCTGATGGTAAAGTCATTATTGCTATTTCAGATGATGGCAAAGAAGCCGCTATTCTTGAGGTCAACTGTGAAACAGATTTTGTTGCAAAAGATGAAAACTTTACACGTTTTGTTGAGGCAGTCGCTGCGCGTGTTTTAGCAGATCAACCCGCAGATATTGCGGCATTATCTGCTTTACCATTAGATACAGGTGAAAGCGTCGAAGAAGTACGTGCTAATCTTGTTGCTAAAATCGGTGAAAATATCCAAGTACGTCGTTTTGAATTAGTCTCTGCTGAGGAAGGGCAAGTATTTTCTTATAACCATGGTGTTCGTATTGGTGTTGCTGTTTCAATGGTTGGTGCTGATGAGGCATTAGGTAAAGATATTGCGATGCATATTGCGGCGAGTCGTCCAATCTGTGTTTCTGAAGCGGACGTTCCTGCTGAAAAGCTTGAAAAGGAAAAAGAAATTCTAATCGCTCAAGCTGAAGATAGTGGAAAACCTGCTAATATCATTGAAAAAATGGTTGAAGGTCGTTTGCGTAAATATTTATCCGAAATTACTTTATTAGGTCAAGATTTTGTTAAAAATCCTGATATCACCGTTGCTCAATTGATTAAGGATGCAGGCGCTGAAGTTTCGGGTTTCGTTCGTTATGAAGTCGGTGAAGGTATCGAGAAGAAACAAGAAGATTTTGCGGCTGAAGTGATGGCACAAATTGGAAAATAAGATTCATTTGGATTGAATTTCAATAGAATACTTAAAAGGAGCGTGGAAACGCTCCTTTTTTTTGCCTATACTTAGGCGATTTTATAAATTTAAGGGATTGTTTCAACCATGTCACAAAACAGAAAAAATCAGCGTGTGCTATTAAAATTAAGCGGTGAGGCTCTGATGGGGCAGTTTAACTTCGGAATTGATCCTGATATTTTAAAACAAACAGCTTCTGAGGTTATTGAGCAGCAACAAAAAGGGATTCAATTAGCCTTAGTGATTGGTGGTGGGAATATTTTTCGTGGCGCAGGTTTAGCACAAAGTGGGATCGACCGCGTAAGTGCTGATCAAATGGGTATGCTGGCAACGGTTATGAATGCCTTAGCAATGCAAGATGCAATAAAAAAACAAGGCGCAAACTGTCGTGTTATGTCAGCATTGTCTATAGACCAAGTCGGTGAACCTTACTCTGCCCTATTAGCACGAGAATATTTAGACCAAGGTGATATTATTATTTTTGCGGCAGGAACAGGTAATCCTTATTTCACTACCGACACGGCAGCTAGTGTAAGAGCCATTGAAATACAAGCTGATTTACTCTTAAAAGCAACAAAAGTCGATGGCATCTACGATTCTGATCCCATGAAAAACGCTGATGCTAAACGCTATGATAGTTTAAGTTATGATGAGGCAATATCACGCGAATTAGGTGTCATGGATTTAACTGCAATGGTGTTGTGTCGTGAAAATAAAATGCCATTGAGTGTATTTAATATGTTTGATAAAGGGGCTTTAGCTGCAATTATCGCGGGAGAGTCTATTGGTACAACGCTAAAGGTATAGTATATGATTGACGAGATAATTGAAGACGCAAAAACACGTATGAACAAAACCATTGAGTCTTTAAAGGCAGATTTAATGAAAATTCGTACAGGTCGAGCGCATCCGAGTATATTAGATCACATTATGGTTGACTATTATGGGGGGCAAGTTCCCTTAAATCAGGTCGGTAATGTATCAGTTGAAGATGCGCGCACTCTTAGTATTTCTGTATGGGAATCACCGCTTGTTAGCGTGATTGAAAAAGCGATTATGACCTCTGATTTAGGTCTAAATCCCATGAGTGCTGGCACGGTTATTCGTGTACCGATGCCACCTTTAACCGAAGAACGTCGTAGAGATTTGGTAAGAGTCGTAAAAAAAGAAGGCGAAAATGGCAAGATAGCCATTCGTAATATTCGCCGTGATGCAAATTCTGACTTTAAAATGCTACAAAAAGAAAAAGAAATTTCAGAAGATCAAGAACGTAAAGCACAAGCAGATATTCAAAAATTAACCGATCAATTTGTTAAACAAGTCGATGTTTTGATTGAGAAAAAGGAAAGTGAATTAATGGAGGTCTGAGTCATTAGAAAGTTCTTTAAGAACTCTACTCAACTACTCCTGAGCTAAAGACAAAGAAGGTTTTCTTACCACCAATTTTATAAATAAAAAACATAAAATCTAAAGGGGAAAAATAAAAATTAATACTCCACAAATAATCCCTCGTCATATTGCCATTGTAATGGATGGCAACGGTCGCTGGGCAAAAGCAAAACATAGACCTCGTTTATTTGGACACCATCAAGGTGTTGAGACGGTAAGAGATATTATCAAAATGTGCAATGGTATTGGGGTGGAACATTTGACCCTCTTTGCCTTTAGTAGTGAAAACTGGAGTCGCCCTAAAGAAGAGGTTAGCGGACTAATGAAGCTGTTTATGCTGGCATTAGAAAGAGAAGCGAAAGCACTGGCTAAAAATGGTGTACGTTTAGAGTTTATTGGTGATCGTTCTGCTTTTTCTGCTAGTTTACAACAAAAAATAGCGCAAGTTGAAACATTAACTGCCTCTGGTGAGGGACTACATCTTATTATTGCTGCTAATTATGGTGGGCGTTGGGATATATTGCAGGCCGCGCAAAAAATAATACAAAAGGCTAATAATGAAAAGTCTGTTACACTAAGCGAAAGTAAATTCAATGCTTTAGTGTCAACTGCTGATTTACCCGATCCCGACCTGTTTATCCGCACAGGTGGTGAAAGACGTATTAGTAATTTTTTATTGTGGCAACTAGCTTATACCGAGCTTTATTTTACCGATGTACTTTGGCCTGATTTTAATCGGGATGAATTACAACTTGCAATTGATGATTTTTCAAATCGTCAACGTCGCTTTGGTATGACAGGTGAGCAAATTAAGGATCAAAAAAATGCTTAAACAACGCATTATTACAGGAGTAATACTAGCATTGAGTGTTTCGCTGGGTGTTTTACTATTACCTAGCGTATGGCTTGCCGTTATGTCACTGATTGTTTTCATTAGCCTTGCAGGTTGGGAATGGGCTAATTTAACCTGTTTTAAACAGGACAATTCCCGTTCTTTTTTTGTTTTATCATTACTACTTCTGGCTACTATAGTCTATCT
>JALVEA010000493.1 GCA_027008665.1 Thiotrichaceae bacterium
AACAAAAGCCTCGTTATGATGGGCGTTGTCGTCATCGTAGCGAGCCTCGTGCTGGGGTTGAGCCTGTGATTCGTTTTCGTAATCCTACCGATGGTGAAGTAGTAATTGATGATTTGGTGAAAGGTAAAATTGTCATTGCCAATAAAGAGCTGGATGATCTTATTATTGCCCGTTCTGATGGCACACCAACTTATAATTTAACCGTGGTTGTAGATGATATTGATATGCAGATGACCCATATTATTCGGGGCGATGATCATATTAATAACACGCCACGTCAGATTAATATGTACAAAGCCCTTGGTGCAGAGCTACCAAAATTTGCGCATGTTCCTATGATTTTAGGTGATGATGGTAAACGTCTATCAAAGCGTCATGGTGCAGTGGGTGTGATGCAATACCGTGAAGAGGGTTATTTACCACAGGCATTATTAAATTATCTAATACGCCTTGGTTGGTCGCATGGTGATCAGGAAATTTTTACTCGTGAAGAAATGATTGCCCTATTTGATATTAGCGATGTACATAGCGCACCATCAACTTTTAATACAGAAAAACTGCAATGGTTAAATCAGCAGTATATTAAAACATTACCCGTAGAAGAAATTATCAAGCATTTACACTGGCATATTGAAGAGCAAAATCTAGATATTTCAAACGGTCCTGAATTAGCAGATGTTGTTAATGCTTTACGTGAACGTGCTAAAAGTTTAGTTGATTTAGTCGCTAGCTGTCGTTATTACTATGAAGATTTTACCGAATATGATGTCAATGCGGCGAAGAAAAATTTCAAAACAGCAACACCTGATATTATGCAAGCGTTACTGGATCAATTAGAAAGTTTATCAGAGTGGCAACTTGATAGCATTGATGCTGCTATAAAAGCAACCTGTGAAAAACTGGATTTAAAACTCAACAAGGTTGGACCACCCTTACGAGTTGCAGTGACAGGAAGCGCGATGTCACCGTCATTGGATGTTACTTTAAAGCTAGTAGGGCGGGAGCGTACTTTAAAGCGACTTACTCAAGCGATTGCCTTTAACCGCGCTAAATATGCTTAGAAAACAGACCTAATATAATGTGAAATACACGGAAATAGATAGTTATTCACTAGCAACAAGGGACTTAATCCCTTTATGCGGTAAAAATATCCCACAGCCTAGCTGTCTATTTCCACCTAAGCCTACTTGTTGTATTTTAATTGAGGCATCGCTATCTAAATCAGCAATCATTAAATGACGGGTATGCAAATTACCGTTTGGGGTCTTAATAATATGTGCTTTGCCACTCATCATTTTTTTGATATTCCCCCCTGTAATTTGTTTAAATTCAATAGCACAACGCTGTAAAAATTCATCTTCAGACTCGTTTTTATCGCTTACTACATGACGTGAAAAAATAATACTGGTATTGACTAATTTCTTTTGTTTGGGTTTACCAAGTTTTAATGCATGATCAGCAATGGTTAGTGTCTTGCCAGAGAGGGCTTCGGTCTTCTCAATAAATTCACTGGGTATACGCAAATAGAGTCGAGTACGACGAGAGGGGTAGAGGACTTGGTTTTCACCATCTTCAGGACGCATCCAACCATTATTACTTTCCGCCACAAAAAGTTGGTGAATGCCAATCTGTTTGTTCGCTTTAAGCCATGGCAGTGTTTGTTGCAATTGTTGTTTTAATTCCCATGCATGATCAAGCGGTAACTGCTTACAGCTAATATTAAAACTAATGTCAATAATCTCATCAGGTACTTGATAAGGTAATGTTTTATCTTCATCTTGTTGCCAGAACATGTGGGTATCCTAAGTATTTAAACGATTAGCGAGCGGACTCAAAGGCTAGATTCAGTTGCTCATGCCAATCTTCTGGACGGTCATTGTAATTCGGTGGTTCTATATCAACCTGAAAGAACAATTCGCCCGTTTCTATCGCATAGCTTTGAAGTGTTTTTTTCAACTCTTCAAAGCTTGAAATATCATCTCCGCTTTGTAATAAAATTGAACTGAGTGATAGCATAATGATTTTCTCTTCGTTTTCGGGTGTGTTAGCACAAAAGGTCATTGTATAGATGTTCAGATATTAAATTTCTTCGGAATCGAGTGCTTTAGCCTCGTCTAAGGAAGTCCCAAGCAATGAATTTACGAATCTTACTTGCCCTTTTGTCCCTGTTTGAATCATCTCAATCGTTGCGTAGAATAACTATGCGCCTCTTGAGATACTCCAATCAGGAACAAAAAATCAGCGCAATATGGGTAAATTCATTACTTGAAACTTCCTAACGGGGCTAAAGCCACCGATTCTGGAAATTATTTATATGAAAGTCTGTCTATTAAATAACACAATTTACAGTACTAATAAATTACAAAGCTCTTAATGCTGCAATACGATTTTCTAAAGGAGGATGGGTTGAGAATAACTCCATAAAACTTTTTTTAGAAGCAATGCCAAATGCCGCCATTTCGCCATTTAAGTGCGATTCTTCAGTATCGCCTCGAAGGCGTTCTAAAGCTGCGATCATCTTAGCCTTGCCTACCAGTTTCGCTGCGTCCGCATCGGCATGGAATTCCCGGTGACGGGAGTACCAATAGGTGATGATAGAAGCCAATGCACCCAAGGTCATTTCTAGCGCAATGACAACTAGCATATGAGCAATAAAACCTAAGCCTTCTTCGCCATCTTCACTGAGCGCGCTACTAATTGCACCTGCAATAAGGCGAGCGGCAAAGATAACAAAGGTATTAATAACTCCTTGTAATAATGCCATAGTCACCATATCGCCATTGGCGATATGGCTCACTTCATGCGCTAGTACCGCTTCTACTTCACCTTGATTCATTTGATCCAGCAAACCCGTGCTGACAGCGACTAGGGCATCATTGCGTTTCATGCCTGTCGCAAAGGCATTCATTTCTGGAGAATCATAAATCGCAACTTCTGGCATACCGATACCTGCTGCATTTGCCTGTTGTTGAATCGTATTAATTAACCATCTCTCTTCTGAAGTGCTTGGGTTTTCAATAACGACTAATCCCATTGTACGTTTTGCCATCCATTTGGAAATAGCAAGAGAGATAAAAGAGCCACCCATACCAATGACAAGTGCAATAATTAACATGCCAGGTACACTTTTTGATGAGACACCAAAGACGGTAAGAATGATGGTTAACAATACCATAATTGCTAGGTTGGTAAGGATAAATAAAAATATACGCATGGTTTTTTCCTGTTTTTAAAAATAATCTATTTTACTTTATATAAAGGTAGACCATTTACATGGGTACTATGAGGGGGGAAACAAGGTTATTAACTAAAATTCATCTAAAAACTATTTTTGATAAGTAGATTATTAGCTTGACTAAAAGACAGAAAAATGGTTGGCCGAGTGTTTAGTGAATACTATTGATTAAAAAGCCAATGCTCCGATTTTTTTAGGGAAAATTGGAATAATTCGATTGATTGAGAGCTTCTAAAAGCTAAATCGAGATTATTTCTGTTTTTAATATGGTCGGGACGGCGAGGTTCGAACTCACGACCCCCACACCCCCAGTGTGGTGCGCTACCAGACTGCGCTACGCCCCGACAGGCGGCGAAGAATACAGGATTTTATTTGAAATATAAAGTTTATTAGAATATTTTTATAAATTAATTCCTTTTATATTAACAATTAATCCTTTTATAAAAAAGTTTCATACAAAATGCTTTTGTTTATGTAAAGTGTGGGGTATTTACGGTTTCTAGGCTATATTTATCATCATTTCTTCAAAAATAATGATATTAATCGATGATTCTTATGAAAAAATTATTCATTTTCTTACTTCTTGGTTTTTTATTGCTCTCATTATTCGGCTATTTCTGTGCTTATAAGAGACTCGCTCCTAAAATTGAGGCAGATATAAAAAACAAAGTTAAAAATTCTTTGGTTCGTAACAACTTGGCAACAATACAAGTAGAAACAGATGGTAGAGATATTACGTTAAAAGGTGAGGTCGGTTCGGAAGAGCTAAAAGCTAAAGCGTTACGAGTAGCTGCTATTGATGGTTATCATACAATAATGAATAATATCGTGGTTGCACAGACTCCAGTTGCTCTAAAATCTAGCCTTGAACCTTATTTTCTCCTTATAAAGGTGAAAGAGGATCAATCTATTCTTCTTCGTGGCTATGTTCCCGATATGCCACTAAAAAATACATTGCTGAGTGTGGCAAATAGTCGTTATGGCAAGTCCCATGTTACAGATCGTTTATCCATAAAATCCAACCCTCCGTTGAATTGGCAAGAAATTCTTATGACAGCACTAAATTCTTTACCAGACCTAGAGCAAGCTCAGATAAAGGTATCAAATAATAAATTTGAATTGACAGGGTTAGCTGATTCTGAAAAATCACGCCAGAAAATTGCGATATATTTGGAAAACAATCTACCAAAAAATTATATAGGGAGTTTGGATATAGGGATTATTCCAGCGAAGGAAGGAGTAAAGTAATGGGCTATCTTGTTTGGCAGATAGGGTTGTGTTTGGGGGGAGCATTATTATCAGGAGCTGTTCTTGGTTGGTTTTTTCGAGGTGGTTGTCAACATAAATTGGTGAAAGTTGTTGATGACTGGTCACAACGCTTTGCTTTTGTTGAAAAAGAAAGGGATCGCTTGGCACTAAAAGTGCAAGATAGAGATAAGCTTAGCTATGAAAATAAGAGCTTATTAAGTCGCTTAAAGGCGATGGAAAATGGAGCAAATTTAGCCAGTAATGTTTTAAAAGATAATAAAGAAAAACTAGATGCTGCCGAGCATAATTTGGCTGAGATAGAATCATTATTAGAACAACGCAACCTAACAATAGCAGAATTAAAAGATGATTTAGGTGTGATGAAGGAAAAGGAAGAGCTGATTAAAAAGAGGTACCTGGCATCTGAAGAACTAAATTTTTCTTCTGAAGATAAAGAAAAATACGAGATCAAATTAAAGAAGCTAGCTGAGGAGCTACAAGCAAGTGATAAGGCACAACAATCAAATTTGAACGAAATTGCAGCTCTACAAGCTTTATTGGAAGTCTACGAAGAAGGAAGTGATGGTTTGCTAGAGAAGGAAGAGCAATTACAAAAAGCCTTGTCTAATGCAGAAAGCTTAAATAAGAAGTATGAAAAACAGGTAAAAAAGTACAATCTTCAGATAGAAAAATTAACGAATGATTTAAAGTCTAGCAAAGAAAAAGAACAGGTGAGTGAAGAGGAGATTAAAACGATACTTGCTTTATTAAAAGCGCATGATAAGGATACGGACAGAAAATGAGGATTTCCTAGAAAAGGATAATGAGTCAACGGTGTGAGTTTTAGCTGACAAAAAAGCACTTTCTTTTTTAAGAAAGTGCTTTTTTATTATACACTTGAGACAAAAACTCTAAGAAATACTACTTACTACGGTAAGTAATCCTTCCCTTTGATAGATCGTATGGAGTTAATTGCACAGTGACCTGATCACCTGTGAGTATGCGTATATAATTTTTACGCATACGCCCAGAAATATGTGCATTTACAATGTGTCCGTTTTCTAATTCTACTCGGAAGGTGGTGTTAGGTAAGGTTTCAATAACCTTTCCTTCCATTTCAATGTGCTCTTCTTTAGACATGTCTTAGTGATAATCTCTTTAAAAATTTCTATTTCAAGTATTGGTTTTTTCCTAAAATTCTGAGAATGATAATCTCAGAACCAGTCGGGTATTATCTACTCCTTATTATTTATAACAAGTAATTTCTTAATATTTGGATCAAATTAGTGATAAATAGTGCTTTATTTATGAAATTTTGCCTATATAGATAGGCAATGCTATAAAAAATGGAATATCCATTAAATAATACAATAAAGGAGGAGTTAATATGGCATTTGCAGCAGTATTCCCCGGTCAAGGATCTCAATCCACAGGCATGTTGGCACAGTTGGCAGATTCGTTTTCAGAGGTAAAACACACCTTTGAACAGGCATCTGATTTTCTTGATCGAGATTTATGGCAATTAACACTGACAGAGGATGGTTCGCTTAATCAAACTGAAAATACACAACCCATTATGTTAACAGCAGGCATTGCTGTGTGGCGAGTTTGGCAGGCACAAGGCGGAGCTTTGCCAATTGGTATGGCAGGGCATAGTTTGGGGGAGTACAGTGCTTTGGTTGCCGCAGGTGTTTTGTCCTTTGAAAATGCACTTGAATTAGTTGCAACAAGAGCCAATTTAATGCAACGAGCAGTGCCAGAAGGTGAGGGGGCTATGGCTGCAATTTTAGGTCTAAAAGATGAGCAAGTAATAGCGGTTTGTAAACAAGTAGCAGAGGATGGTATTGCTGAGGCAGTTAATTTTAATTCACCCGG
>JALVEA010000494.1 GCA_027008665.1 Thiotrichaceae bacterium
GCTCCTGAAAATTGGGGTAAATTATCACCTAAATTCTCGATCTGTGCCGCAGGTCGTAATCAATCACCGATTGACATTAAAAATACGGTGGATGCAGATTTACCCCCAATAAACTTTAAGTACAATATGCTTTCCCCTGCGGATATTATCAATGACGGTCATACGGTGCAGGTTAATTTATGGTCAGGTGGCGAGATAACACTGGATGGTGAACAGTTTACATTGAAGCAGTTTAATTTCCATACACCCAGTGAGAATACCATTGATGGCAAAAAGTTTCCTTTAGAAATGCAGTTGGTGCATTTGAACAAGAAAAATGAAATTGCCATCGTTTCTATCCTCTTTGAACCCGGTAAAGACGACGATCTTTTAACCACATTATGGAAAAATATTCCGTTAAAAGCGGGAGAGTCTCATAAGCTGGATGCAAAAGCATTGAAAACAATGGAGTTTGAGAGCAAATTAAACAGCTATTACCGTTTTAATGGTTCTTTAACCACACCACCTTGTACTGAAGGTGTTCGTTGGATTGTTATGAAAAATACCCGTCATGTATCGCAAGCGCAAGTATTAGCATTCCAAAAAGCACTAACACACTCGAATAATCGTCCTGTGCAAGCCATGAATGCACGCGTTATTGTTGAATAAATTACCTTGATGCAGTTTTGTACTGATCCTGTCTTGTATTTTTTAGAGGGCATGAGTAGACTGCAAATACAATCTGAATTTTTAGTAATCATTAAAAATTCTTAGGACTGAGGATTAAATAAGCTTTATTGGACATTCCATAATGACCTGTTTTAATCCTTAGTCCTTTATTTTTATAAGAGTGGAGAGTTTCATGATAAGTGGGAGTATGGTGGCCTTAATCACCCCTATGACTGATGATGGCGGTATTGATGAAGAGGCACTAGAAGCTTTGGTCGCTTTTCATTTGCAAAATCAAACCGATGCTATTGTTGCAATGGGAACAACAGGTGAGTCCGCAACATTAACACATAAAGAGCATCGTCATGTCGTCAAACGGGTAGTGCAATTAGTCAATGGCAAGATTCCTGTTATTGCAGGGACAGGCTCTAATAACACCGTGGAAGCATTGGATTTAACCGCTGCTGCAAAACAAGATGGGGCCGATGCCTGTTTATTGGTAACGCCTTATTATAATAAACCCACACAGGAAGGGCTTTATCAACATTATAAATTCATTGCCAATAAAGTAGCGATACCACAAATATTATATAATGTGCCCGGTCGTACAGGCTGTGATTTATTACCACAAACTACAGCTCGCTTGGCGGAGATTGAAAATATCATTGCCATTAAAGAAGCAACAGGCAATTTAGAACGCGCCAAAGAGACCTTAGCCTGTTGTGGGGATCGCTTAGATGTATTCAGTGGCGACGATGCCACCTCTATTGATTTAATGTTAATGGGAGGTAAGGGTAATATTTCTGTCACTGCAAACCTAGCCCCACAGGCTATGCACGATTTATGTGAAGCAGCGCTAGCAGGTAACCGCGCTAAAGCAGAAATAATTAATGCCTCTTTGTTAGGCTTACATAAACAACTCTTCTTAGAGTCCAACCCTATCCCAGCTAAATGGGCGCTGTATAAAATGGGGTTTGGAGGCAAAGGGATTCGATTACCATTAACTGTATTTGCAGAGGAATATCATCAACCATTATTAGAAGCCATGAAAATGGCAGGAATTGAAGTATAGAAACTCTATTTGTCAATATGGACTGTAAAGGCTGAAGTATGAAAAAAATAATCATTGTAGGTTCTATCCTATTTTTATCAGCAGGTTGTTCAACCATGGATAACTTAACCGATACGACAAACGGCATTAATTATAAAAAAAGCAGTTCAATCAAGACATTAGAGTTTCCGCCTGATCTTACCACACCCGAATTTGATGCAGCTTTTGTCGTCCCCTCCTCTGGCAGTGTACGTGCATCATCCGTCAATAATGGCCTAGTTGATCGCTATTCAGGACGAGACATTGAAGTGCTGACCACATCGAACAATATGCGTATAGGCAGTAGTGGCACTGTACGCTGGTTAGATGTAGATATCTCTGCCAATAAACTATGGCCTAAAATACGTGATTTTTGGCGTTCCTTAGGAATTGATGTAGTTAAAGATGAGCCTCGCATTGGCATTATGCTAACCGAATGGGCAGAGAACCAAGCAGGTTTACCCAAAGACTGGTTACGAGAAGCATTAGGCAGTATCTTCAAAGGCACTTTTGATGCAGGAACGCGTGATCAATATCGAATTCGCGTTGAAAAAATAGAAGCCAATAAAACACGCATTTATTTAACCCATAAAGGCTCAGAGAAAATTGTCACTGAGACGGGGGTTGGCTGGGAATTACGCCCCCCAAAACGGGAGCTAGAAGCAGAAATGCTGAATCGCCTACAAGCTTTCTTGCAAGGTGATAAATACAGCGCAACCAAAAACAGCAATGAAACCGACGCAACGCAAACCTCTAGCTTAGTCACTTTGATTACAGAAGATAATCATCCCCTTTTACAAGTGCATGAGAACTACAAAAAAGCATGGGTGCGTACAGGAATAATGCTAGAACGTATGGGCTTAACAGTCGAATCTCGCCAACAAGCCCAAGGTATTTATGGAGTCGTTTATAATGGCAATGAAACTGTAGACAAGACAGGTGGATTTTTCTCCAATTTATTTAAAGGCAAGCAAACCTTTTTAACTAAAGGCACGGCATACCAAATCCATATTAGAGACGCAGGTCGCTTAGCAGAAGTAAAAATTATGGATGAAGAAGGCAAACCCTTAGCCCCTGATCAAGCAAAGAAAATACTCACCCGTTTAAAACAAGAATTTGATCGTTAAGGATATGATCTTAGAATGGAAAACTATCCATACCCAGCCTAGGCTGGGTCTCCTACTTAGCCCGACGGGGTTTGTAACCCCGTCGAAACGTTTTAAAGAAGCCTTGCAGGAAACTGCAAGGCTTTACCACGTCTAAGCTAAACGTGTGGACGGGTTTACAAAACCCATCCAGCTAACATTTTCTACTACCCCATCATTGCTTTTTGACGCATACGTTGAAATTCTGCTTCTTTTCTAATCGCTAATAGCTCTCTTTCATCAGCATCCATCGCATCTTCTTCCTCTTCTTCTATCGGGGCAAGTTGTAACTCATCAAGTATAGAAGGTGCTGTTGGCGTTTCACTGTTTCCCTCTTCCTCATTATCACCCTTTGATGCGGCTAAGGTAGCAGGATTTTCTAGTAGGTTGATTTTCACCTTAAGATTATTTGGGGAATCAGCATTACGCATCATTTCATCATAAGAAATAATTCCTTCTCTGTATAATTTAAACAGATGACTA
Source organism: Thiotrichaceae bacterium (assembly GCA_027008665.1). GTDB lineage: Bacteria > Pseudomonadota > Gammaproteobacteria > Thiotrichales > Thiotrichaceae > JAGLBW01. The sequence goes on from JALVEA010000494.1 coordinate 3,367, forward strand.
TCAAACGTTTGCATACCAATATCTTCAGAACGTTCCATTACCTCTTTAATGGCATGAATATCCCCTTTCATAATCAATTCTTGAATAATCGACGTACCGAGCAATATCTCAATCGCAGCCACTCGTTTACCATCAACAGTAGGAATTAAACGCTGAGAAATAAACGCTTTTAGATTCAATGATAAATCCATTAATAATTGCTGACGGCGTTCTTCAGGAAAAAAATTAATAATACGATCCAATGCCTGATTAGCGTTATTAGCATGTAAAGTAGACAAACACAGATGCCCTGTTTCCGCAAACGCCATTGCATGTTCCATTGTCTCTTGAGTACGCACTTCACCGATCAAAATAACATCAGGGGCTTGGCGCAATGTATTTTCCAGCGCATCGGTATAACTATCCGTATCAACCCCCACTTCTCGCTGACTGACCAAACATTTTTTATGCGGATGAACATATTCAATCGGATCTTCAATAGTAATAATATGCCCTGTTGAATGTGTATTACGATGATCAATAAGCGCTGCTAACGAAGTCGATTTCCCTGAACCAGTCCCTCCAACAAATAGCACCAAACCGCGCTTCTCCATAATCACATCTTTTAATATCTGTGGTAAACCAAGACTATCCGCATTTGGAATATCCACCTTAATATTACGAATCACCAGCGCAATATGATTACGTTGTTTAAAAATATTGACACGAAAACGCCCAATCCCCTCCTCATCCAAGGCTATATTCATCTCAGGCTTATTATCAAATTGCTGTTGCTGATCCGCATTCATCAATGAACGTGCAATTTCATCCAAATCATCCGCGCTCATTTTCTCTTTACTTAACGCACGTAATGTACCCTGAAACTTAGCGGCAGGCGGAGCATTAAAAGTAAGATATAAATCAGAACCATCATTTGTAACCAAAATGCGAAGAAATTTTTTAAAATCCATAATATTATTATTTTTATTAGTAGTTAGGAAAATTAGGGCTATAGATCTTCTGATATTAAATTTCTTCGGAATCGAGTGCTTTAGCCTTGTCTAGCGGGGCTAAAGCCACCAATTTCAGAAATTATTTATATGAAAGTCTATACGATTAATTAAATGACCCTATATAGTTTGATCTAAAGCAGAAGATTATACGGTTATCAGCCTTCTAACACCTGTTTTATCAGACACAATGTCAATTGTCGCTCAACGGGTTTTACAAACCTATTGAAACGTTTTAAAACAATTTTTTTACTTGCCCTCAAATTCCTATTTGGGAACACATTGCCAGAAATTCTGGCAATGAAATATCACTAACAATAAAAAAGCTAAATGACCACACTCACAACAAAAAGCACGTTAGCCACTTCATCGTCAAAAGAAACTTCATTTTTTCGGGGTGTTATTGTTTTTTTAGAGATATTTTTGATCATAAAATAAGCATGGGGGAAGATCGATTCTGTTGTTCAAGATGCAATTGTAACCGCACAAGATTTGCAAAAAAATGAAGATTTATCACTGATAAAAGTAGCTGCTAATGACGAAATATTTCAAGGAAATCAATCTGTTTTAGCAGGTGTTTGCCTCGACTCCACCTATACTTATATGCTGTCCAAGGAGGCACATACCAGAAAAGCTTGAAAAAGTCGATTACTCACTAAAATAGCGTTATTCTCTTTTAAGGTTTTTTGATTGTTCTTTACTACGTTAGGGAAGATATTCCTGTGCCAGTGTTACCTAAAAATAGGCTGTTTTGAACCATGCCAAATTATTTATCTGAAAAACTATAGCTTATATTCCCTCTACTTTTTCTCTTTTAGCATAAAATTCTTGTTCAAATTGCTCGAAACGATTTTCTTCAATGGCGTTGCGTATATCACGCATTAATTCTTGATAATAATATAAATTATGAATTGTATTTAAATGCGCTCCGAGCATTTCTTTACATTTATCTAAATGGCGTAAATAAGCACGGGAGTAGTTTTGACAGGTGTAACAGCTACAATTTTTATCAATAGGGTTGGTATCTTTTGCATATTTACTATTACGGATTTTAACAATGCCATGATGGGTGAATAAAAAGCCATTACGAGCATTACGGGTAGGAATAACGCAGTCAAACATATCAATACCTCGTTTCACCGACTCTACAATGTCTTCTGGCTTTCCCACTCCCATTAAATAACGCGGTTTATTTTCAGGAAGTAAAGGAAGCGTTGTTTCTAAGACTTTATCCCGTTCATTTTTAGGTTCACCAACCGATAAACCGCCAATGGCATAACCATCAAAATCAATTTCCTGCAATCCATGTACTGATAATTTTCGCAGCTCGTCATACATTCCACCTTGCACAATACCAAATAATGCGGAAGGATTACCCTCGTGAGCTACTTTGCTTCGTTTAGCCCATCGTAATGATAATTGCATGGATTCACGTGCTTCATTATAAGTGGCAGGATAAGGAGTGCATTCATCAAATATCATTACAATATCCGAGCCTAATTCACGTTGAATCTGCATTGAATACTCAGGAGATAATATAAATTTTTCACCATTAATCGGTGAACGAAATTCTACCCCTTGTTCACTAATTTTACGCATTTTTGCCAATGAAAAAACTTGAAACCCTCCTGAATCGGTCAAAATCGGTTTATCCCAATGCATAAAATCATGCAGGTCGCCATGGGCTTGAATAATTTCAGTCCCAGGGCGCAACATTAAATGAAAAGTATTGCCTAAAATAATTTCAGCCCCCATACCTTTTAATTCTTCAGGGGTCATTGATTTTACGGTGCCATAAGTACCAACAGGCATAAAAGTAGGTGTTTGAATACACCCGCGTGGAAAGATAAGCGTTCCGCGTCGGGCTTTATGATTAGTCTTATGTAATTCAAATTGCATTAATGACATGGATTTTAGGCTCAAAGAATGGTTGAAAAGTAAGGATTCAATTATCTATACAATCGACTCCTGAAATTTTTAAGAATCAGGACTATACAGTA
>JALVEA010000495.1 GCA_027008665.1 Thiotrichaceae bacterium
GCTTGCTGCATTACGAGATGGTCTTTACGCCGCTAAAATTATTTCCTATGCACAAGGCTTTATGTTAATGCAGGCGGCCTCAAAAAAACATGGCTGGAATTTGGATTATGGCAATATCGCACTAACATGGCGAGGGGGGTGTATTATCCGTAGTGCTTTTCTTGATAATATCAAACAGGCTTATGATAAAAATCCACAACTAGAGAATCTCCTAATGGATGAGTTCTTTGTTAATGCCATTCGCTCTTCTTTATCAGGATGGAGGAAAACAGTACAAGAAGGGGTCGGTCGAGCGATTTCAATGCCAGCCTTTGCCTCAGCACTCAATTTCTTTGATGCCTACACTTCAAAAAGAACTTCTGCTAATTTGCTACAAGCCCAACGTGATTATTTTGGCGCACATACTTATGAACGTGTTGATCGACCTCGTGGTGAGTTTTTCCATACTCAGTGGATACAAAAATAATGAAAAAACCCTTAGAGAATTGTACCTTTGTGATTATTGGTGCAACGGGTAATTTAGCCAGAACTAAATTAATGCCTGCTCTTTATCATTTGTATGCGGATGATTTGCTACCAAAAAGTATTAATATTTTAGGGGTAGCACGTAGCATTGCAGATAGAAAGGAGTGGCTGGCTGAATTAAAAACAGAGCTTCAAAAACGTGCTAGAGGTGGCTTGGATGCGTCTATTTTTGCAGGCTTTTGTACCCGCTTAGATTGTTTGCGCTCAGGATTAAAAACAACACAAGATTATCGACAGTTAAGTGATTATCTTGGACAGCAAAAATTTTCAAATAATATTGCCTTTTATTTCTCATTACCTCCTTCATTGTACGCTTCTATTGCCACTTCATTGAGTGAGGTTGATTTATTAACAGAAGATCAAGGCTGGCGACGGGTGGTGGTCGAGAAGCCTTTTGGTTCTGATTTAGAAACCGCTAGAAATCTGCAACGGCATTTTGAGCGTTATTTAAAAGAGTCACAGATTTATCGAATAGATCATTATTTAGGTAAAGAAACAGTGCAAAATGTACAGGTATTTCGCTTTGCTAATTTATTACTAGAACCGTTATGGAATCGTAATTATATTGATCATGTGCAAATATCTCATGCCGAAACCATTGGCATTGGCTCGCGCAGTGCCTATTACGACGGAATTGGTGCATTAAGGGATATGATTCAAAGTCATTTATTGCAACTTTTATCATTGGTGGCAATGGAACCCCCTGTTTCTATGCAAGCTGAAGATTTACGCGATGAAAAAGTGAAGTTATTACGCTCTATTAGTCCTATTGCAAAAGGTTCTGTCTCTAGCCATGCTTTTCGTGCTCAATATGCCGCTGGTAATGTAAAAGGCAATGTGATCAAAAGTTATTTGCAAGAAGAAAATATTCCACAGGACAGTGTTTGTGAAACCTATGCCGCTTTAAAGCTCTATATTAATAACTGGCGTTGGCGCGGTGTGCCGTTTTATTTACGCACTGGCAAACGAATGAAAGAAAAACATTCAATGATTGCAATTTGTTTTCGTCAAACACCTAAGCAATTTTTCCGTACTTCACAAGTGGAGCAGTTTAAGCCAAATTGGCTCTTAATTGGGATTCAACCCGATGAATCTTTGCGTATGGAGCTAACGGTTAAAAAACCAGGATTGGATATGAAAACCAAGGTGATTAGCCTAGATGCTAGCTTTAATGATGAAGAGGGGCGTGATGGCTATGAAGGTCTATTGCTGGATGTGATGGAAGGTGATCATAGTCTGTTTTTACGTGCTGATGAGGTCGAAGCATCATGGAAAGTGATTGATCCTATACTACACTCTTGGTCGTCACAACAAGATTATATCCAAACCTATCCCGCTGGTAGCTGGGGGCCTGATGGAGCGTTGCGTCTATTTGAAAAAGAAGGACAATATTGGCGTAGCTCTTTGGAGCCTGAATAAAGAAGTATAAAAGGGGAATATTATGGGAGTAGAAAACAATGATTCATTGGCATGTAAAACCAACAGCTGAAGAGGTTGCTTTGGCCGCGCGGGATATTATTATTGATGCAGCGCATCGAGCCATTCATGTGCATGGTATTTTTAAGCTAGTTTTAGCAGGGGGGACTACGCCCGAACGGGTTTATAGTTTGCTAACTAAAGAGACTTGTCATTGGGAAAAGTGGCAACTTTATCTAGGAGATGAACGCTGTTTGCCTATTCATCATCCACAACGTAATAGTCAAATAATTCAGCGCACTTTATTGGATAAAATTGATATTCCAAGACAAAATATTCATTTTATTCCCGCTGAATTAGGTGCAGTTAAAGCAGCCGCAAAATACCAACAAATAATTAATCTTGCATCACCTTTTGATCTGGTCATATTAGGGATGGGAGAAGATGGACACACCGCCAGTTTATTTCCTAATCATCAATATATTGAAAGCGAATTAGTTCATGCGGTTTTTAATGCACCAAAACCACCTGCCGAACGTGTTTCAATGAGTATGACTGCATTAAGTCAAAATAGAACCTTGTTGCGCCTGATTACAGGGGCTAATAAAAAAGACAGCGTAGAGCAATGGCGTAAAGGTGAAAATTTACCGATTGCAACTATTACTACATTAGGTAATGAAATTACCTTATTGGATCAATCTACCTTTGGGGACACATGAATAATCAAAAAAATCAACCTTTTACAAAACTCCCTTCTTACACAAAAGTACAACAACATTTTGAAAAAATAAAAAATTTACATATGCGACGCTTATTCAGTGTTGATTCACAGCGTTTTGATAAGTTTTCATTACAGCAAGGTGATTTATTACTGGATTATTCTAAAAACCGCATTACCGAAGAAACCATTCCCCTACTTTGTAATCTGGCTAGAGAGGCTAATCTTGCAAAGTGGCGTGAACGTATGTTCAGTGGTGATAAAATAAATAACACCGAAAATCGTTCAGTCTTACATACTGCTTTGAGAAATTGTACTGATAAACCCGTTTATGTTGATGGCAAGGATGTGATGCCGAAGGTGCGCGCTGTCATTGATAAAATGCAGGAATTTTCAGAAAAAGTACAATTAGGAGAGTGGAAGGGATTTACAGGAAAAGCAATAACCGATGTCGTCAATATTGGCATTGGAGGCTCTGATTTAGGCCCTCGAATGGTCTACGAGGCATTAAAACCCTATCATTATAAAAATTTGCAACTGCATTATGTTTCTAATGTGGACGGTGCACATATTCAATGTGTACTTGAAAACCTTAATCCCGAAACAACGCTATTTATTATTGCCTCAAAAAGTTTCACCACCCAAGAAACACTCAGTAATGCCCATGTGGCTAGAAACTGGTTATTAGATCAAATGGGGCAAAATCAAAAAGCCACTAGCAAACATTTTGTTGCCGTTTCAACTAATAAAAAATTGGTCAAAGCATTTGGGATTGACCTTAATAATATGTTTGAGTTTTGGGATTGGGTCGGCGGGCGCTATTCCTTATGGTCAGCCATTGGTTTATCGATTGTGATTGCAGTGGGTGTTGATAATTTTAATAAATTATTACTTGGTGCGCTTGAAATGGATGAGCATTTTCAAGAAGCTCCCTTTGAGAAAAATATGCCTGTGATTATGGCATTACTCGGGATTTGGTATAATAATTTTTTCCATGCCGAATCCTATGGCATCTTACCTTATGATGATTTTCTGCGTAGCTTGCCTCAATACCTAGAGCAAGCGGATATGGAAAGCAATGGAAAGTCGGTAGACCGTTACGGTAATAAAGTCGATTATGCGACCGGACCGATTATCTGGGGTACTTCAGGTATTAATGGGCAACATGCTTTTTATCAGTCTTTACATCAAGGTACAAAAATGGTACCTGCTGATTTTATCGTTTCCATGCACACACACACAGTATTTCAGGAGCAACACGATATTATGATTTCAAATGTGTTCGCACAGACTGAAGCATTAATGCGAGGCCGAAATCTTGAAGAAACCAAGGCAAATTTACAAGCAACAGGACGTATATTAAGTGGAGGCGAAGCGAGTATTCCACATATGGTATTTGAGGGAAATCACCCAAGCAACACCATACTGATTAAAAAATTATCACCTCACTCTTTAGGTATGCTACTTGCCTTATATGAGCACAAGATTTTTGTGCAGGGCATTATATGGAATCTAAACTCATTTGATCAATGGGGGGTTGAACTCGGAAAACAACTTGCTAAACGTATCTTAAATGAAATCCATCAACCCTTTGAAACCACTTCTCATGACTCCTCCACTAATGCATTGGTTAATTATTATCGTAAAATAATGACAGAAAATACAACAACCAAGGTGCAATAATGTATATATTATCAGCTGATATCGGTGGAACGAAAAGTTGGTTATGTTTATATGATGTTGATCAAGTGGATACAAGAAAAATTAAGATAGTCTATGAATATCGTTATGCTAGTGCTAATTTTAGCAATTTTTCATTATTACTTAACGACTTTCTTCAAAAAGTAAAGACAAAAACATTGCTAGGCATTGATCTAATGTGTTTGGCCTTACCGGGAGTGATTACACAGGGATTATGCTATCTGACAAATCTTGATTGGATACTAGATCAAAAACAGTTACAAAAAGAATTCTCGCTCAGGGAAGTCCTCTTTCTTAATGATTTTCAAGCGGCAGCAATGGGCGTTAATTATTTGAATGAAGAGGACTATATTACCTTAAATCCAGCTAAAAGAAAAAAGCAAGCGATTACGGTGGTAACAGGAGCTGGAACGGGTCTTGGCTTAGCATGGATGGACAGTAGCCAAACCTCATTCCAATTATTTTCAACCGAAGGGGGGCATTGTGATTTTGCACCTGTTAATGAGCAACAGATTGAATTACTACGATTTTTGAGGAGATTCTACGACCATGTTTCTTACGAGCGTATTTTATCAGGCGAAGGATTAGTAAAATTATATCAATTTTTCAATCCTGATGATTTGGCAAGTAAAAATGTAGAAACATCTATTATGACACAGCTTATTCATCATCTAGCAACCCATGTAGATGCAAAATGGCATCCTCAAGCAAAGGCGGCTATTGATTTATTTGTACAAATTTATGCCGCCTATATTGGAAATTTAGCACTGCTTTATAAACCTGCAGGGGGGATTTATATTGCAGGAGGAATTGCCATACATATCCTGCCTTGGATGCAGGAACAACAATTTTTAACACACTATTTAAACAAAGGCAGAATGCGGCATCTAGCTGAAAAAACAGCGCTATATCTGGTCACTAATACACGTCTTGGTTTGCAAGGCGCATTGCATTTTGCAATTCATCAATACATAAAAAACGAGGGGTTCTACAATGACAAAACAACAAAGAGAACAGTCTAAAAAATACCAATATTATATCGAACCAAGTATGGTCACGGAGTTAAACCGTAAGACTTTAGTGCTGATATTAGCAGGGGGCGAAGGCTCACGACTGAAAGATTTAACTAAATGGCGTGCTAAACCTGCTGTTCCCTTTGGTGGTAAATACCGTATTATTGATTTTGCTTTATCCAATTGCGTTAATTCAGGTTTACGCAAAATTGGAGTGTTAACACAGTATAAAGCCCATTCACTACTGCGCCATTTGCAACGTGGCTGGAGTTTTATGCGTGATGAAATCGGTGAATTTGTTGAATTACTACCTGCACAACAACGTACTGATGAAAAAGAATGGTACAAAGGCACAGCAGATGCCTTGTATCAAAATTTAGATATTATGCAACGTCATGCAGCAGAATATGTGATTGTACTCGGTGGTGACCATATCTACACCATGGACTATACCAAAATGCTGATTCAACATGTTCAATCAGGGGCTGATTTTACCGTTGGCTGTATAGAAGCCCCTTTAGAAGAAGCCAAAGACTTTGGCGTTATGTCATTAGATGATGATATGCGTATTTCAGGCTTTACTGAAAAACCTGATAATCCACAACCCATGCCAGGCAACCCTGATGTCGCATTAGCTTCAATGGGAATTTACGTCTTCTCAACCCGTTTTTTATACAATGCATTAGTTGAAGATGCAACTATGCCAAATTCTTCACATGATTTCGGTCGAGATATTATTCCACGTAAAATCAAAGACTCAGTAGCAATGGCCTATGCCTTCCGTAACGAGGCAACAGGTAAACCTGCTTACTGGCGTGATGTGGGTAATCTGGATTCTTATTGGAAAACGAATATGGAAATCTGCGAGATTGAGCCAGAACTCAATCTTTATAATCGTGACTGGCCGATTTGGACCTATCAAACTCAAAATCCACCTGCAAAATTCATTTTTGATGATGAAGATCGT
>JALVEA010000496.1 GCA_027008665.1 Thiotrichaceae bacterium
ATCTGCTGTGCATAAGAAGGATCGGTTAGAATCTCTTGATAACCTGTCATTGCGGTATTGAAAACCACCTCACCAACGCTCTGACCCTCGCTACCTATGGACTCACCCTTAAAAATACTGCCATCTTCCAGGACTAAAAGTGCGCGCTTTATCAATCGAACCTCCGTTAATATTGCAACTTTGATTATTGCTCGAAAATAATGTAATGAGTATGTAAAAACTACTGACACAAAAAACGGGACTCATTATCCCGCTTTAATAATTTTGAAATAATACACATCGTGAGTCTTTAACTCGCAAGGTATTCTAATCGAAACAAAAAAGAACTGCACCCATAAAAGAAAGTAAACAACTTGACTTGTATTCAGTCGCTGTATTTTATAATTTCTTATTCTGAAAATAAGGACGCAAAAAAGCCCAGACTAGTTACGCTACTCGCTGGGCTGTTCTATATAATTGGAGAGGTAAGTTCCTAATACAATAATTATGCTGTAACTTCTTCCACAATACTGACAAACTTACGATTCTTAGGCCCTTTTATTTCAAAAAGAACTTTTCCGTCAGTTTTAGCGAATAAAGTATGATCTTTGCCAATACCTACATTGGTACCTGCATGAAATTTAGTGCCGCGTTGGCGAACTAAAATATTACCTGCTAACACAGTTTGACCGCCGTAACGCTTAACGCCTAAACGTTTTGATACCGAATCGCGTCCGTTACGAGTACTACCTGCTGCTTTTTTATGAGCCATGAGTTAGATTCTCTTTATTAAATGGTTAGTTAAAATAATGTAAGGAAGTTCTAAGCAGAAATCTTTTTGATTTCAACTTGGGTGACGTATTGACGATGCCCTGTGCGTTTTTGATGGTGCTTACGACGACGGAATTTGATAATTTCAACTTTTTTAGCACGTTCTTGAGCGCGAACTAATGCTGTTATTTTGCCACCCTCAAGATAAGGTGCGCCAACTTGAACATCATCACCGCCACCAATCATAAGAACATTATCAAAATCAACACTTGCTCCTTCTTCGGCATCTAGTTTTTCGATTCTTATAACGTCACCTTCTGCAACGCGGTATTGTTTTCCACCTGTGGTGAAGATTGCATACATTTTTAAACTCCTAATATTACGCCTATGGCTAGGAATATTAAAAACCTTAGCCCTTTAAAATAGTATAAAAGCTCTCAGAGAGAAGCCGCGCGATTTTACAGATAATCTTTGTGCTAATCAAGTGTTATGATTGATTAATTCTGTCTGAATCTATAATTTTCTTGGATGCGTATCATAATCGATAGCCCTATAATTATTAAGCTCTTGACACTCTGCAATCAACTACCTAGCATTCGCAACATTTGTATATAGATTTTCAAATGAATAATTTCCAATAAGAGTTTATTAAAGCCTGCTATAAAGCGGTTAAAAGTTAGTAGATTGGAAGTTTGATATTTGAATATCTATTAGGAGCAGTTACTGATATAGCCACTTCGAAAGGGTTGATGTACTGGTGATTGTTTTTAATCAACCCAACACTGTAATCAACCTGTTAAGCTCGTATAACTTGACTTGATTGATGGAATTATTTTTTATGCCCCCTGTAGTGAACACGATGGATTCAGTTAGCTTAATCGATTTTAAATCAATTCAGACGCTTATTTCTGAGGATATGCAGCATGTGAATAGCTTGATTCAGAAGCGCTTACATTCTGAGGTTGCTTTAGTTAATCAGCTTAGTCACTACATTATTGCCAGTGGTGGCAAACGACTACGTCCAATGTTGTCGTTGTTAGCAGCGCGTGCTTGTGGTTATACGGGGGATAAGCATATTAATGTAGCTACGATTATAGAGTTTATACATACGGCAACATTATTGCATGATGATGTGGTGGATGAGTCCGATATGCGTCGTGGTAAAGAGACAGCTAATACCATTTGGGGCAATCAAGCCGCTGTTTTGGTAGGTGATTTTCTTTACTCTCGTTCCTTTGAAATGATGGTGGATATTGGAGACATGCGAGTGATGGAAATCCTTGCACAAACAACGAATATTATTGCTGAAGGGGAGGTGTTGCAATTACTCAATTGTAATGACCCTGATACAGATGAAGCACGTTATCTTGAAGTGATTCATTCTAAAACAGCAAAACTCTTTGAAGCTGCCTGTCAGCTAGGTGCGGTGTTAGCGGGATTGTCAGTAGAAGAAGAAAAGGCAGTTGCAAAATATGGCATTCATTTAGGAACGGCTTTTCAATTGGTTGATGATATTTTAGATTACAGTGCATCAGCGACTGAAATGGGTAAAAATATGGGAGATGATTTGGCAGAAGGTAAGCCAACCTTACCTTTAATTATTGCGTTAGAACGAAGTTCAGGTGAGGATGCTCTTTTAATTCGTACTGCCATAAAAGAGGGCGGATTAGATAAAATTAATGAAATAATGCTCATTATTGAGCAGACAAAAGCATTAGACTATTCAGCGCAGATAGCAAAAAAGGAAGTCAAAAAAGCGAATGCTTGTTTAAACTGCTTAGAAGATACTCCCTATAAAAAAGCATTGGAATCATTAGCTTGGTTCTCAATTAAACGAACACATTAGTGCTTATTATTTTATTTGCACTATTTTTGTGCGTTTTTTAGGTGTAATGAGGGTGCTTTTAAATGGTGGGCTTCGGTCAGTTGATTTTAGCAATCTGTATAAATAAAGTCGTTGTTTAGTTTAAATTTTGATCAAAAAATAATGAAGGGTAAATAAAAATTCTGTGTCATTAATAAATGGATCACCACCGATGATGAACAAGCCCCTTAATTACCTATTGCCATTTTTCGATGAATGATATATATACTGGCATGTTTTTTGCAAGTAATTAGCTAGTACTTCTAATTATTTGATTAATTATCTTTAAATACCAAAAAGGAAATAAAAATGAGTGGAAACGAGTCTCGTCTACAAGCGATTTATCAAATCACAAACCGTGAAGATACTTCCGTTGAAATGCCTAAGAAATTAAAGAAAATCTGGGCTCAAGATGTATTTAATCTTGCGAAAATGGAAGAGCTTCTCTCTAAAAAAGCATTTAAGGGGATGAAGAAAACAATAGCAACAGGCGAGGCTTTAGATCCTGCTATTGCAGATGTGGTTGCAGCGGCGATGAAAGACTGGGCAATGGCAAAAGGTGCTAAGTTCTTCTCGCATATTTTCTACCCAATGACAAATGCTACCGCTGAAAAGCATGACGGGTTTATTGTTACGAATCCTGAAGGAAATGCCATTACTGAATTTACAGGCGCTTTATTGGTAAAAGGTGAGCCCGATGGTTCTTCTTTTCCAAATGGTGGTCTTCGTGCCACTAATGCGGCACGCGGACATACAGTTTGGGATCCTACCAGTCCTGCTTATTTAATGCAGACAGCTAATGGCCCAACGTTGATGATTCCAAGTGTCTTTTTGTCTTGGACAGGTGAGGCACTGGATAAGAAAATCCCTTTATTGCGTTCTAATGCCGCGATGAATGAGGCAGCACAAAAAGTATTGACATTAATGGGTGAGAAAGAAATCAGCACTTTAAACTCAAGTTGTGGTGCTGAGCAGGAATATTTCCTTGTTGATGCAAATTTTGCAGCAGCACGTCCCGATTTATTGCTTGCAGGTCGCACGTTATTTGGTGCGCCTTCTGCAAAAGGGCAAGAGTTTGATGATCACTATTTTGGTGCTATTCCTCCTCGTGTACAGGTCTTTATGCAGGATTTTGAGGATATTCTGTACAAATTAGGCATTCCAGCAAAAACGCATCATAACGAAGTTGCACCAGGTCAGTTTGAAATTGCACCTTATTTTGAGGCTGCTAATGTTGCTGCCGATCATCAGCAATTATTAATGACAGTTTTAAAATCTACCGCTAAAAAACATGGTTTCTTATGCCTACTGCATGAAAAGCCCTTTGCTGGTATTAATGGTTCAGGTAAGCATGTGAACTGGTCAGTGGGCAACTCAACGCAAGGCAATTTGCTTGATCCAGGTGATACGCCACATGATAATCTTAATTTCTTACTATTTTGTGGCGCTGTTATTCGTGGTGTGCATAAATTTGGTCCTTTATTACGTGCTGTTATTGCATCTGCAGGCAATGATCATCGTTTAGGAGCAAATGAAGCACCTCCTGCGATTTTGTCTGTTTATTTAGGTGATCAGTTAGAAAAAATATTTAATGATATTAAAGAAGGTAAATTAACAGGCTCTCAAGGTGGTGGGATTATGGATCTGGGGCTTTCACAGATTCTTAATTTTGCTAAAGATCCAGGTGATCGTAACCGTACTTCTCCTTTTGCTTTTACAGGCAATCGTTTTGAGTTCCGTGCCGTGGGTTCTGAGCAATCGGTCGCAGGACCGCTTATTGCTATGAACACCATGCTTGCTGATTCTTTGAATTGGATTGCAGGTGAACTAGAGGAAGCGCTTAAAAATGGTTCTCAAGAAGAAGCGGTGGTTGCTGTATTACAAAAATTAATGAATAAACATGGTCAGGCAGTCTTTGGTGGCGATGGATATTCAGCTGAATGGCATAAAGAAGCGGTTGATGAGCGTGGACTAAAGAATCTTCCAACCACGGCTGATGCACTGCCCGTATTAGATGAAGATTATGTTAAAGACCTATTCTCAGATATGGGCGTTTTGAGTAATGAAGAGCTTGCTAGTCGTTATGCTGTCTATTCTGAGCAATATATTCTTTCTATCGAAATGGAAGCGAAGTTAGTGATTGATATGGCTAAAACCTCTATCTACCCAGCAGCAACACGCTATCTTGGTGATTTAGCCTCTGCGATTGCGGTTGCAAAAGACACAGGTGTTGACTTGAGCACTGCAACGGTTGAGAAAGTAGCAGACTTAATTTCCACTATGATGGCATCGGTTGACGAGTTAGTTGATGCCTTAGCTCAGCATGATTTTGATTCTATTGAAGCGCACATGCAACATTGTGCAACTACTATTCGTACTGCAATGGATGATGTTCGCGCCTCAGCCGATGCGCTTGAAGTTGAAGTCGCAGATGATATGTGGCCACTTCCTAAGTATCAGGAAATGCTATTTATTAAATAATTAAAAACGGTAAAGCATAAAAAAGGTCGCTTTGAGCGACCTTTTTTTTATCGATGACTTTTGATAATGGTTGTAATTACATCATTTTTTTCCCGATGTATAATTTTCACAGGCATATAATCCAACTCTTTTGCCAACCAAAACATAGTAGAACGCTTATTCCCTGAACGGACTACTTTAACTTTTGTTGTCATATAATCACCATCAGGGGTACTTAGCTTCTCTTCCCCTTGACGTGCGAAAATGTATTTTTTAAGCTTGCCACGTTCCATCACATTATAATCTAAACGATTCTTTTTGCTGGAAATATCATTCGCTAAGGCTATCTCAAGTGACGCTCTGTCTAATGTTCCTGCGGGTAATTTCAAGTTGAAACTTTTATCTTTATAAGAGCCTTGTGCTTGATTGCCAATAAAGCGAGTCTTCTCAATTCGAGAGCTTTTCCTAGTGGATTGCTGAAAATAATATTTTGTAGGGATGAGTTTATTCCCTTTGAATGTCCCATCAATTTTTTCGATAATTTTAGCTTTAGTAATCAAAGCAGCAAAACCCTTAGCGGTTGTATCTTTATAATAATGGAATTGATTACCCGAATACTGGAGTGATAAATTCATATCACCTAAATTCATTGAACCTTTGTATACAGTATAATTTGCATTGAGGGCTTTAGGCATTGCATAAACTGATTGTCCTAACAATAATAAGACAGTCCCCAATGATAAGCCGATTTTTTTAAATAATTGCATAGTTGCTCTCTCTTTTAGAGTTTTTTTCTGACGATATATCGTTGTCTTTTATAACCTAATGACATGAGGTTAGGATAGTAGTTCCGCTTTAAAAATTATATAAAATCTATAATCCCTTGCTGGACGGGTTTTGTAAACCCGTACAAATGTTTCGGGGCATCGTTTCTCTTGCTGGACGGGTTTTGTAAATCCGTCTAAATGTTTCGGAGTATCGTTCCTTGATTATTTGCAAAGGTATTAGTTTCCTGCAAGGTTTTTTAAAACGTTGCGACGGGGCAATATGCCCCGTCGCGCTAAACAAAACAATTATTGGAGATATTATGATAGAAGTAGCATCACTACACTATGGTGTAATTTTTAAAAAGGCATTTTCAAATCCTGCTATTTTTAAAGCTTTTGTAAAAGATTTTTTGGATATTCAATTAGAAATTACAGAAGTAGAGACAGAAAAATCCTTTGACAGCCCTATTGGTCGTGTTGATAGTCGTTTTGACCTAT
>JALVEA010000497.1 GCA_027008665.1 Thiotrichaceae bacterium
TGCCTTGAAAGACGACTGAGAGCAGGGGGGCTGAGGATAAAGTGGAAATCATTCCAATTAAAAGTGCCAATGTTTTAAGTAGATTGCTGAACTTAAAACGATACAATAACAGTAAAATAATAAAGGGAAAGAAGATAGCACCAATTGTTCCATATAATATGGGATGGGCGAATAAGTTGGTGGTACGCATAATATCGAAGCGGATATAGTAATGGGTATAAAGTTTCCAGTTGAGAGAGTCATGTCCAGTTATATTTTTTGCCCATTCATGCAAAATACGATGATGTGCTAAAGCTTCGTAAATGGAAAAAATCACTAATAATGCCAGTATAGTGACAAAGAGCATATTGATTTGATAGTAGCTTTTAGGCGTGGTAATGAGTCCTCGCGCTAAATAAAAAGCCCCTAGTATTTCTATGGTTAAAATACCTGATGATTCAATCCCTTTTTGAAGACCATGATTGTAGATCAGACTCACAGAGGCAAAAATAATAAAAATAAACAATAATATATCGATTAAATCAGCCTTTTCTAAAAGATCTTTGATATTTAATAAGGAGTATACCAACGCAATGCCTAACACCACGCGATAGGCCTCAATTCGCAAAGAGCCGACTAGATAGTGAAACTCAACAGGGATAAATATCGAAATAACAAACAGAACTCCGAGCACTTTAAACATTATGCGACCTCTATTTTTTCGGTAGTTGATAAGAGCTTATGAGATAGGAATAAAATAACAATGACCATGCTTAAAAAGACATTGGTTATCAATGTTGCACTAGCGGCTCCCTCAATGCCGTATTTTGGTACGAGTAAGATATTGCAAATAAGATCGACGACTAAAGCGAGAAGCAAGACGGTATTTAAATAACGCACTTTATCGCGGATTATAAACATAAAGGAGAAGGTTAGGCTGGTGGCGCGAAAAAATTGAGCCAATAGTAAAATAATAAGGGTTATTTTAGCACTAACGTATTGATCACCAAAAATAAATAAGAGCCAGTAAGCTAAGGCTAACATTAATAAAGTGACGCCAAAGAGGAGTGCAACTACTAAAATAGTGGACTGCCAGAAAAACCTTTGTAGTTTTTCTTTTTTATGGTGAAAAATCGAGAGTAGGCGTGGGTAAATGGTGGCATCTAATGCGCCAAGAAAAAAGAGGCTAATAAAGGAGATTTTAGCCGCCACATTATAAAGAGCAACTGCTTCATTTTGTAGATAATATCCGACCATTAGCGTATCAACCCAAAGCATAAGAAAGGCAGAATAAGAAATAGGGGCGAGTGGGATTGAGTCTTTAAAGAGTTTAAAGGGGCTAGGGGCATCAATAGATGCTTGTTTTTTTAGGGATAAATGCGGTAGTACCACAAAAACAGATAAAATCCCGGCCAGTATAATAGAGAAAATATAGAGATTAACGCCTAATTGATTATCTTTAAAAGCAGTCCAAAAAAGCCCGATAAGTAATAGATAACTAATCGCAGGCAGTGCATTTTGTACTAATACCGAAGAGGAGCTGCGTTTTAATCCTTTTAAGTAAAAACTATTGGTGGTGATGAGGTTGAAAAATAATAAACTAATGCCTGCTAGTCTCAACTCATTCAGTGCAATTTCATTGTGAAAAAAAGTATCGCGTATCCACGGACTAGCGATAAACCAAATCAGAATAAAAACAAAGGAAGTGACAGCAAGTAATTTATAGCTATTGATTAAAATATGGCTTCGTTGTTGAGCATGATCATCAGCAAGACTAGCAACCGATTTTACAATAAGCTGATCAACCCCAATGCGACTAATCAATGAGACACCTGTGACAAACAGCATCAGCATAAAGATCACACCTGCTTCAGACATATCAAGTAGGCGTGTAATTACAATAGAAGCAGTGAAGTTAAGAGCAACCCCTGTAAAGCGGGCAATAATGGATAAAAAACTATTAACTAATAGCGAGTTATTCAATACTTTTTGTAACAGGCTCATACTAGTTTGTTGTTCCTGTTTCGATATAGTCACCTAAAAAGCCAACCAATCGATCTAATTTTTCATTCTCTGTTGATGAGGAAACCTGTAACGCCTTGGTATCACATAATAAAGTATATAATTCAGCCTGTGTTGGCGCGGCATAGACACCTGATAATTTAGCCATCCATTGAATCCCATCTGCTTGATGATTATTACGGTGTTCGCCTAATTCAAATTGTCGATTCATAACAATAATGGGGGTGTTATGTTGACGTGCGCTAATAATATTCCCCATACCTGCATGAGAGACAAAAACAGAGGCTTGTTTGATATAATTATTATATTGCTCAGGATCTAAAAATCGTTGCCAGTTAATATTTTGTGGAAGATACTCGCCGTCGGCTATTTGGGCAATCACCTCTTCATCATAATCAGCCGCCCATTGATCCATATTCTCAATTAAACGATCAAAGGGAAACTGTGTTCCTACAGCAACGAAAATCATAAGACCGAGCCTCGGTAGAAAATAGTTTTTTCATCACTTAAATCCTCCCATTGTGTCATCACAAGATTGGCATGTTTTTTCACCATTTTTCCTGAACGGGATAACACTTTGACATTGGCAATACTATCAACCCAAATGGTTTTAATGGGGAGAAATTTACAAAGTAGCACCGCCATAACGCCGGGTGCTGCGCCTGTGGAGATAATGGTATGAGGGCGTTCGCGTATTAAAATGGATAAAAGCTGAAAGGTAACAGGAATAAGATTTAATTTACTATCAGCACTTGCATCCGTAATCGCATAGACTTTTCTTTTTCCTTGTTGTGCGGAGGATTTATACTGTGCCCTTGGTGTTGCATAAACCACATCAAAGCGATCTTCAAGTTGGTTGCAAATCTTATTAAGCTGTATCCAATGCCCACCAGGGGAAGATATTGCAAGTATTTTGGTTTTTTTTGTCATTTAAGCAGGCTTCCTAAGATAAAAAGCAGCCTGATCACCTTTATGTTGCTTATTGAGTTTATGACTGCGTTTTTCAAACTCCGCAATATCTCGTTGTGAAAAAGCCGATTGCTCTGGATTAACAGCATAAGAGTTTTGATCGTTGAGGTTAATCCCATTTTTATATTGCTCGCTACCCCAAAACTGAAAGGCGAAGGAATCATAAACAACGTCTTCCATCTGCAAATTCACCTTCTCTGCTAGTAACTTTATGCTATCAATTGAATGCAAAAATAAATGACGAGGTGCATCAAGCTGTACCCAATGAGTTCCATAATATTCCCATGCCCATGAGGAGGAGGTCGGAACGCGAATTAAACAGACTCCATTGGGTTTGAGTAGCTCAAATGCCTTTGCCAGTGTTTGTTGTTGATCAAACACATGCTCAAAGGAATGATGGAACATAATCAAGTCCCAGCCACCTTGTTGCATCTCATGAATGGATTTTTTCTCAATTTTTAAACCATTGTCATACTGTATTTCCTCAGCATTAAAAGGATCAATGCCGAGTAAATTCTTAAATCCAGTTGCTTTCAATGAATGCAGTAAATGCCCGGCACCACAACCCACATCTAAAATATGTGAATTCGTTGTGATCCCTGTTTTTTGCAGTGTATGAATTTTACTATGAGGTAAAAAGGAGTGAATTATTCTTCCTACAAAACACTTCCCTGTGGCGGCATAGAGATCACGTTTAGTCACTAAAAATCGCTTCAGCCCTGTTGGAGATTGAATCTTATCATAAGAATAGTAATCTTCATCAGGGTAATAGCTAGGCAAGTTTTCAGGTATATTGACAATTTGCACACAGCCACAAGCATTACATTCTAAGTAGTCATGTTGATCACCAATACCAAGCATCATTTCAGTTGCTTGGTGAAAGTGATTGTTTTCACTATTATTGCAAATTCTACATTGCATAATCTATTCTCATTTTACTAAGTTGATTAAATATTGACCGTACCCACTTTTCTTGAGTGGTTCTGCTAATGTGAGTAATTGTTCTGTGCTGATATAACCCATTTGCCATGCAACTTCTTCGGGACTCGCAATTTTAAGCCCCTGACGATCCTCAATAATGCGTATATAATTAGCAGCATCCAATAAAGCGGAATGGGTGCCAGTATCAAGCCAAGCGGTACCGCGTTTTAACATCTCCACTTCAAGTGTCCCCTGTTGCAGATAGATTTTATTCACATCGGTAATTTCCAACTCACCCCGTGGCGATGGTTTAATTTCTTTAGCAATATCCAACACATCATTATCATAAAAATACAAACCCGTTACCGCATAATGGGATTTAGGCTGTAATGGCTTCTCTTCAAGACTTAATGCTTTACCGTCTGAATCAAATTCAACCACACCATAACGCTCAGGATCATTGACATAATAACCAAAGACAGTTGCGCCAGACTCCTGTTTAGCAACACATTGTAAGCGTTCAGATAACCCTTCGCCATAATAAATATTATCGCCAAGAATTAAAGTAACAGCATCATGCCCCACAAAATCACGCCCAAGAATAAAAGCCTGTGCCAACCCCTCTGGCTCAGGCTGAATAGTATACTGAATATTCAAACCCCATTTAGAACCATCCCCTAATAGATTTTGAAATTGAGGGCTATCATGGGGGGTGGTGATAATCAAAATATCTTTAATACCAGACAGCATCAGCACCGTTAAAGGATAATAAATCATCGGCTTATCATAAACAGGCATTAACTGTTTACTCACCACCTGCGTTAATGGATGTAACCGTGTACCACTTCCCCCCGCGAGGATAATTCCTTTTCTCATTATCAACTTCCTATTCCAATTATCAAAACGATGCCTAGAATACATGATAATAGCGTTAAGTATCCAATCGCTTTTCCAAAGGAGTGAAAGCTTCAGCTTTTGCCATATCGATGCCATTAGAGATACAAAGGAGTGAAAGCTTCAGCTTTTACGTCAAATAAAATCTGGCGTATCTAAAAAGCTAAAATTGAAGGAAAAGCTAAAGCTTTCACTCCTTTAGTTCACTTTAAAATCAACACAGCTATAAACACTCTTATCATCCTTATCAAGATGCGCCTTTTTAAGTCGCTTGTACACTTTCAGGGCCTCGCTAGGTAGAAAAACAAATGGATATTTCTATTTTTTTAAAGTCTGGTTTGCTTTTTTTTGATAACAATTCTTTCCTTTATCCAGCCAAAGTCGTACCCCGTATTTCCAGTCCACACGCTCCATTTCTCGACAAATATATCCCAGCATCGCATGACGTACTTTAATCGTGCGACTTTTCTTACTGCCCAAACTGTAATCAGCTTGTAAAGCCTGTTGAGCTTCAAGTGGTAATTTAGGGTTTATTTCAAACTCCAAGCTTAAATAATGATGCCAGCGTTGATCGCTATCTTCAGAAACCCATGTTTCATCGGTTGTTATATTTGCTTCTAAAATACGGGTTAATACTAAATCAACAAACCAGTTTTTTTCATGATGATAAGCGCGAATATGATAGCGGTAATTAGCATAAACGAGATGATGCGCGGAGACTGTGATTGAGTCTGTTTTGTCCTTTGATCGATAAATAATATGCATCACCCGCTGTTCACGTATTGCAAACAATACGGTTTTAATAATACGCCGATGCTGGGGTGGTTTTAAAAATCTAGCATCTGTTTCAAACGGGACATGATTCCAAACTTTTTCATCCCAATAACGTTCAACTGTGGCAATAGCACCAATATAATCAAGATAAGCATTGCTACGGGTGCTGATATTGTCCGTTTTAAAGGCATCCGTTGCCCGATGACATTTTAGAGAAGGGTCATACTCCATATTATCAGGGTACATCTTGCGGTATTTCTCTATCACTTTTTGCGCGTTTTGTCGAGCAATACCAAATACTTTGGCCAAATGAGGTGCGGTGACTCCCTCTCCCCAGTATAGACAAGTATCGATATAAGCGAAACGTCTTAACAAGTCATGTTTCATGTCTAGTAAAAATTTCCTTTGGTTAAATTATTATGATAGAGTTTAACGCACTAAAATTATTGAAAAAAAGGAAATTTTAATGCTGAGAATTCGTATTCAATTACCTCGACAGCAAGTGCAATACTATCGTTATTACGATATTTTACATGATGCTCTCATTAACGCATGGATTGCGGCAGGTGCAGATGCTAAGGATGTTATTGGAGCATCTGCTTTATTATGGAATTTTGCAGCGTTAGGGAAGCATCAAGGCACACAGGGGATGGTGCATACGTTGATTGTCTCTACGCCTGATAAAACATTAGCCTCTTATCTTGCTAAGTTCGAATCAAAAAACATTCGTTATATTCGTGCCAAGACTGAAGAGTTG